>JAJONM010000066.1 GCA_021323415.1 Rickettsiaceae bacterium | reverse complement strand
CATGGCTGAGAACATTACTACCTAAGCTAATTTATTCATAACAGCTTCCATCGACAACTCTTCTTTCTGCCCGCTTGCACGGTTTTTAATTTCAACAGTGCCAGCCGCTACCCCCTTCGGGCCAATCGCCACCTGCCATGGCAAACCAATCAAATCCATAGCAGAGAATTTTTTGCCTGCACTATCGCTTGTATCATCATATAGAACTTCTATACCAGAATTTTGTAATTTATTATACAATTCTTCACACGCTTTATCGCAAAGCTCATCACCCTGACGAATGTTGATCAAGCCAACTTTAAATGGTGCAACTGACTCAGGCCAGATTATACCAGCCTCATCATGACTGGATTCTATTATGCCACCTACTAAACGTGAAACCCCAATACCATAGGAACCCATTTCAGGCGTTACAGGCTTACCTTCTTTGCTTAATACTGAAACATTGAAAGCCTCTGTATATTTTTGTTACAGGCTTACCTTCTTTGCTTAATACTGAAACATTGAAAGCCTCTGTATATTTTTTACCAAAGTAGAATATGTGCCCCACTTCAACACCGCGTTTGCTACGTAGGCGCTCAGCTGGAACCGGGCATTTTGCCGGATCATGCATTTCATCGGCTGCAGCATAAAGTGAATGCAATTTTTCAATGTTTACTTCCGGCTCTTTCATCAGGTTTTCAAATTCAGCATCGTAATAAACTGCGCTTTCGCCAGTTTCTGCGAGTATCTGGAATTCATGGCTTAAGTTACCGCCGATAGCACCGCTATCTGCACGCACCGGAATCGCCGTTAATCCTAGGCGTTTAAAGGTATTTAGATATGCTTTATACATAATATCATATGATTTTTTTGCACCTTCATAATCCAGGTCAAAGCTGTAAGCATCTTTCATTAAAAATTCACGGCCACGCATTACACCAAAACGTGGGCGGATTTCATCTCTGAATTTCCATTGGATATTATATAAATTAAGCGGCATATCCTTATAACTTTTTACGTTATTGCGGAATATGTCCGTTACCACTTCTTCTGCTGTCGGGCCAAAAAGCATATTACGATCATGGCGGTCAATAATACGCAGCATCTCTTTGCCATATGCATCATAGCGGCCAGATTCCTGCCATAATTCAGCCGGCTGCATAGTAGGCATCAATATTTCAACAGCACCTGCTTTATCCATTTCTTCGCGTACAATATTTTCTATGTTCCTAAGAACTTTAAGGCCAAGCGGCAACCAGTTATAAATACCAGCCCCCACCTGGCGCACCATACCAGCACGGAGCATAAAACGGTGCGAAACAATAGCTGCCTCAGCTGGGTTTTCTTTGATTAATGGCAGGAAATATCTGGATAAACGCATTTTTGTCCTATTTTATAAAATATAGGATAGCATTTACCATTTAGTGGTTAATGAAGCAAGGGGAGATAAGGTAACAAATGTGCAACTATTTGCGATTAAGCGACGAATCCCCGCCATCTTTTTTAATATTATCTGCCATACTGCCTCTAGGTGATTTAGCCAATTCCCTTAGTACGCTGTTACTAGACTCTGCTAAATTACTATGTGGAGAGCGGCGAATTTCAGGATCGCTTGGACTTTTAACTATAGAATCATTTGCTGTTGATTTTGGCATTCCAGTAATTGAATTTTGCGAAGAGCTTCTGCTAATTCCTGGCTCTTTTATCTTCGAAAACTCCGGAACTGACGAATCAGTGGTTAACTCATTACTACTAAAGCTAGCTCTTGTACGCTCCGCATTCTCTTCTTTTTGAACTGAAACTATACTTCTTTCATCAATATGATTACCAAAATGCATTTTACCAAGTTTTTCGTCATATCTACCTTTGCAAGTCAGTAAATTATTAAGATCACTCTTAAGGTTATTATCTATTTCTTCGTTGGTTAGTTTTTCATATAGCAAACCATTTGAAGAACTCAGTACAGTTTTTTTAAGGAAACCTTCTGCCAATCCTGAATTAATAAGAGATAACAAACATTGAATATTTTTTTCGGATAACTCTGCTAAACCAAGTTTGAGAACAATATCGTCATCTGACTTTTTTGCTGCATGTAGCGAACTAATTGTTTGTATATTATCTTCATTCATTATGGCGAATGGATATTCCTGCCATATTTTATCATCTTTTAAGCCACACGCTAATTCTGCCAGTAGAGTTATTCTATCAAAGAAAAGCACCTTAGATGTTGGATTATTTATCACACACGCAGAATCCTCAGCCACTTGCTTTGCAGAAAAACTATGCGCACCCAGCACATATGACTGACATAATATATTCAGGGCATTTAATGTTGGAGACCATTGAAGCACATCATTAATTACTTTATCGATTTGAGCCAATAGATCTCTTTTTACATATTGTTCTTTACCTAATTCTTTTAACTCCGCTTTTTCTTGTTCTAGCTTTTCTCTTTTTGATTTATCTCTTTCTGTTCTTAATTTTTCATCTATATCTTTTCTCTTCTCTGTATAAGAAACTGCAGAAGTAACTGCTAGGCGTGCAAATGACGATGTATCCTCTCCATCAGAATGCTGACCTATAAACTTAGTTTTGAAATACTCTTCTAAATCATAACTTACTGTTGAATGCAATTTTGGTACATTTGCTAACTCCTTAAGGAAATCTAATTGTATTGGTTCTTTATATATTTCATTGAATCTTTTTACGAAAGATTTCGCATCTTTAAAATCCTTCTCCTTAAATTTTTCAACTATTGAAGACATGCTTGCTTTAAACTGCTCATCAAGCATTTGACTTTTTGTTACTTCTTTTCCTGACGAATTAATAACTAAATTCATTTCTTCCTGTTGATCAGGTTTTAACTTTCTTACTCGTCCACTTTTTCCCTTAAGAAATTTTTCAGTAAAACTTTTAGTTCTCCCATCTGTTTTATACGACTCCCTTTTACCAGAACCTTTGCTACTCTTGCTTAATTCTGGCTGGCTTGTATTTTTTGTAACTGTATCGTCATTTTGGCTATCGGTAGATGACTTCAGCAACTCATCTACCGATGAGACGCTTGACGACATTATACTTTTAGAACTTGAAACATCTGATGCGCTTTTTGTCCTATTGGAACTAAAAAAACTTCTTTTTTCATCGATATCTTTTACAGATGCATTTGGGTTACGTTTATGGGTATTTACTCGTGTTACCTCGATAATACCATCATCTATATTCTTTTCTTCTGGCTCGTTTGGTGAAACAGTGTCCAGCACCCCATCCTTTCCCAAGGATCTCTCAATACCCTGCCCAGTTGCCAGCTCTTTTAGAGTAACCAATTGGTTTTGTTCCCAGATTTTTTTTAAATCTGCTACTGATCTTTTTTGTGGTTCCTCTTCTACTAATACTTCAGTATCAGAACCTGAAACTTCAAGCTCTCTCAATTTTGTAAGGCTATCCTGAATATGAAAATTGGTATCCTTTCTTATATGACTATTATCGTTGTTTCCTTCGTGCGACATATCCTTACCCTATGAAAATTTATCGTGCGTATAGCACAGATAATTGTAATTACCAGATGGCTTGTTTGAAATTTAATTTGTGCGGATATTATTAGTGTTATGATAATTAAAAAATAACCAAAATCAATCACAATGGTTAATTTTTTAACTTATATTTGTATTTCACTGCGAACATTAATAAAATCAAAGTAACCATTCTGCATCAGGTAAAAATATATAGCTGTCAGTATCAAAGTTATAATACTTGTAGCAATAATCTTTATTTTGAGATTTGGATTAGATGGCGCAGCTTTTATACCAACTTGCGGATTTTCATCATGACGAATACCAATTGGTAATGCCATAAAAAACACTAACCACCAAACCACAACATAAACTACTACTACTGAAAACATTTTTGATTACCATCTTGTAATATCAAGATATTCCTCTTCCAGTTCCTTATCAAACTTCTTCTTTGTCTCATCTATTTTTATACTGTTTCTTACTAAATTAAAAAAACTACCCTTTTCATCTTTGGTAAAAATTTTAGTATCTTCTACACTTTCCTTGTATTTTGTTGTCTTAGCACCATATAGATCATATCCGCCAGAATATATAGTTTTTTCTCTTTTTAAAAGTACACGCTTTATCGCATTACACCTGAAAACATCATTTGTTATTTTCATCGCCTCCGCACATTCTTTTCTTATGTCTTGCGGTATATCTTCCAATGTTGCTTCATTTAATTCTTTAGCAGCTTCATCACATAGATAAAGTAAATTGGAAAATGGTATCTTTTCTTTTGTCAAAATAAACATAGTCCTGGCAAGCGAGCGAACATCTTCTTGCTTTATATTATTTTGCTGTACTATACTTTCACTGTCTGTAATAAGTTCATCTTTTTGCTTTTCCTGATCTTTTTCTAATTGCACAGATACTTTTTGATTATTCAATTCATCTCTATCAAAACCGTAAAGATTCATATAACTTTCTGACAGAATACCAGTCATTAACCATCTCCATATTTTTTGCTTATATAGCCTTATTCATACAGTAATGCACGGAAAACGTGTCATTTATTAGCTGTTGCACAAGCTATGTTATTTCTATAGTTATACCCCATTATGCAAAACACTGAAAAAACCCGGCTAAAGGCAACATTAATTGGATTTGCCGCCCCCCTACTTTGGGCCACCTTCCCTAGTCTTTCGTTGGCCGTGGGTGGAGTTCCCCCATTTCAGCTAATGTTTATTACCTTTACAATTTCATTTCTACTATCCATTTGTATGTGGAAATATCAGGGTAAAAGTGTAATTCATGTCCTGAAGCAACCTTTAAAATACTGGACTATAGGAATATTTGGTATTTTTGGATTCAATGCCGTTTACGTCACCTGCTTAAAACTCGGGCCCGCTGCTGAAGTATTTTTAGTCACCTCCACCTGGCCAATAATTACCATGCTACTTGATTCTGTTGTGCTAAAGGAACGCCTCCGCCCGTGGCACATAGCAGGTTCATTATCAGCTTTTTGCGGTGTTATATTAATTGCCTTTTATAGAGATACTATTGCGTTCAACCCAGATTATTTTTGGCGTTACGCAGCAAGCCTTGGCGCCGCTACCATATGGGCTACCTACTCAATATTAAACCGCAAAGTTACAGGAATGCCCGATAATCTGGTCGGTGGCTTTTGCGGCGCATCTGCAATACTCGCTTTCCTCTGCCACATATTATTTGAGCAAACTGTATCCATTCCACTCGAAAAATGGCCTTTGCTTTTAGCACTGGGTATCGGGCCAGTTGGCCTTTCATATTATGCATGGAACTTCGGCACAAAATATGGCGACATACGATCGCTTAGTATATTGGCATTTTTAGGAACCTTTATCTCCATCAGCTTATTAATATTATTTGGCTTTGCACCATTTAACTGGACTATCGCGCTAGCAGCAGTACTTATTATTGGCGGTGCTGCTATTGGCAGTGCTGGGATGTTTTTTAAGAAGAGATAGTGTGACTCTGACTTTCCGTCTTACTGCGGCTCGACCGCAGTATCCAGGTAAAATAAACAAGCTCGATTTTCTTACTGTTCGTAACCTCAGATGACGCTTCACTCAAATTGTAAATATTTTTTCATGGGGGGCTAGCGCATGCTATTCAGACTGTGGTATAATGCAGTTATAACGTGAAGATAAGTAATAGGTACGGGTGCAATGCTTGTTATACCTTTTGTCCGGGAGATATGGCAGGCGAAAAAAGTTGCTGAAAATTTTACGTTAGAACTACCTAACCTACTTTTAGTAAAATTGTTCCCGTACCGCGAATAAGAATTAAAGAATAAAAATAAAGGGTGCAATAAAAATAATTAAACAGGAGAAAAACTATGTAATTATTACTTAAAAATATCTTTTGCTTTACGAAGCTTCGCAAACTTTTCCAAATTGTTCACCCGCAAGAATGGATTAGTTGCAAGTTCAAGTGCAATAGTCGATGGAACTGTTGATTCGCTCTGCTGGCGCAAGGCTTTCACTTCTGCAACTCTTTGCAGTAAAGCCTGATTATCAGGCTCAATACTGAGCGCAAACTTAGCATTGCTTTCTGTATATTCGTGAGCGCAATAAACTTTAGTATCTTTAGGTAGCATCACTAATTTTTGCAAACTATTATGCATCTGCTTTGCCGTCCCTTCAAATAATCTACCGCATCCAAGCGAAAATAATGTATCTCCGCAAAACACTATTCCAGGCTTTTCAAAATAATAGGCAACATGCCCAAGCGTATGCCCCGGAATAAACATTACCTTCGCAATCTCACCGCATATTTCTATTTCCTGCCCGTCTTCCACTTCAATATCTATACCAGGAATTCTATGTGCATCACCTTTATAACCAATCACTTTGCAGCCAGTTGCCGCTTTAATTTCAGCATTGCCATCAGTATGATCCCAGTGGTGATGGGTGTTGATTATATAATCAAGTTTAAGATTATTATCCATTAAATGTTGTAGTACTGGAGCTGCTATAGAAGGATCGATAACACAAACCTTCCTACCACCGGTTAAGATGTAAACATAGTTATCTTTTAGGACTGGCAATTGCACTATTTCCATAGGTCATCTCCTGGCACGAAAAGTGACACTAGCGTCCCCTCTCCCGTGGGGAGAGGGTTAGGGTGAGGGGGCGAAGACATTTGCAAAAATTACAGGCTTTATCTTGATAAATTTTTCGCTCCCTCATCCCATCCTTCTCCCCACGGGAGAAGAAGTCCCCTAGCCACTCTTGCATCCTAAGTCAATATCTCCCAAGCACAAAAATACACTTCTCACTAAACAAGTTAGGAAATAATTTTGCAAATAGGGATGTAAGAACCTCACCGCTTGGCTGCAGATAAATTTTCTTTTCGATTTTATAACCAAGTTCACGGCATAAATGATCAAAATCCTTCAATGTGCTAAAGTGTATATTTGGGGTTTCATACCATTGGTAACTTAAGGTGCTAGAAACTGGCATACGCCCCTTTAAAACCAGATACAAACGGTTATACCAATAGCCGAAATTCGGCGTGGAAATTATCGCATGTTTGGATATACGCATCATCTCCTGCAAAACTTCTTTTGGATGACGGGTAGCCTGCAGAACCTGACTGGAAACACAATAGTCAAAACAGCTATCAGGATAATATTGTAAGTCGGTATCGGCATCGCCCTGTATAACAGACAGTCCATTTTTTACGCATTTGCTCACGCCGCTTTGCGATATTTCAATACCACGGCCATCGACACTTTTTTTATGTAAAAGATATTGCAGTAATTCGCCATCCCCGCAGCCGAGCTCAAGCAATCGCGCTCCCTTTGGTACTAAATGGGCTATGTTTTGCAGATCTTTACGTAATTCACTCATGATTACGCTCCTTTTCCTCTGCAACACCTTTGAGGAACCCACCTAGTGTTGCGTAAAATTCCGGCTCATCCAGCAGGAATGCATCATGCCCTTTATCGGTTGCAACTTCCACAAAGCTAACTTTTGCCGCAGATGCACTAAGTGCATGCACAATATGTTTAGCTTCAGAGGTTGGGAACAACCAATCACTAGTAAATGATATAACGCAAAATTTAGTTTTTATTTCATCAAATGCCTTAGCCAAAACACCACCATGGGCTTTTACTAAATCGAAATAATCCATCGCACGGGTGATATATAAATATGAATTAGGGTCAAAACGCTCAACGAAAGTAAATCCCTGATAGCGTAAGTAACTTTCAATTTGAAAATCAGCATCAAAGCCATAGCCGACTTCTTCCCTATCTTGCAGGCCACGGTCGAATTTACGCTGTAAACCCGATTCTGAAAGATACGTAACATGAGCTGTCATACGCGCCACCGCCAAGCCTTTTGATGGATAACGGTTCTCATCTATATAACGGCCATGGCACCACTCAGGGTCAGCCATAATTGTCTGGCGGCCAATTTCATGGAATGCAATATTTTGCGCCGTGTGCCTTGCCGCTGCAGCAATAACCACTGAAGCATTTACCACATCAGGAAAACTTACCGCCCATTCAAGCGCAAGCATCCCACCCATTGAACCACCGATTACTGCAAATAGCTTCTCAATACCAAAATGCTCTATGAGCAATTTTTGCGCCCGCACCATGTCGCCTATAGTAATCACTGGGAAATCAAGCCCGAAAACTTTGCCAGTTTCAGGGTTAATACTTTTTGGGCCGTAAGACCCCATACAACCACCCAACACATTTGAACATATGATAAAATACTTATCGGTATCCAGTATCTCTCCCGGGCCTATAATCTTTTCCCACCAGCCAGGCTTGCCTGTTACTGGGTGCTGGCTTGCTATATATTGATCACCAGTTAGCCCATGGCACACAAGGATAACGTTGGATTTATCCTCATTTAGCTTTCCAGCTGTTTGATAAGCTATTGGAAATGATGAGATTTTCTGGCCGCAATCGAGGCGGAGTGGCTTATCCTTTGCCAGAATAACTACATCTCCGACTTCAACTTCCTTATAACCAGGGCCAAACTGCGATTTTACTTTGTTCGTCATATATAAAATTCAATTGGAAAACGTGGAGAGCTTTGCTATATTCCTCTTTTTGTCACTGTTTATATAGTGTAAAGTGCAAAAGCGCAAGCAATACAAAAGCACAGGTGGTTGCTAAATTTGAAATTTTAGGTGTCACCTTGAGCGTAGCGGAGCGAAGTCGAAAGGTCTGCAAATACTGCATATCCTTCAATTTCGGCTGAAGTAGCCTCATCTCAGGATGACACCTAAAATTTCAAATGTAGTTAACACAAAAGCACAAGAAAGGGCTCCGATATGTCACAACAAGAAGATCTTAGCAAATTCCGCGCCCAAATTGACGAAATAGACGATAAAATCATAAATTTACTTAAAGACCGAATGGAAATTGTAAAGCAGGTTGGCGAACTAAAAGCCAAAACAAGTGCCACTGCCAGCTTTATTCGTGCAGGCCGCGAAGCTTCGATGCTACGTAACCTTACCCGCAAAATCGATGGTGTATTCCCTCCCGGGGCAATTGCAACTATGTGGCGAATGATAATTTCCACTTCGCTTTGCATAGAACAGCCAATGTCCATTTCGGCTTACGTCCATGAAAATGACCAGTCCTGCTACTGGTTGACACGCGAATATTATGGGACTTTTGTCCAAACACAAACAAGCGGTTCTACCGACGAAGTGATCAGCAATGTGGCAAACGGAAAGACATCCATCGGCATATTACCGCTGATAGATAACTCCGACTCCCCGTGGTGGATTCGCCCGGCAAAAGAAAAAAACGATATTTATATATTCGCCCGCATTCCATTTATAGAAGAGCAAAACCCAATCGCAAAGCCAGTGCTCGCCATAGCCAATGTTATGCCGGAGCAAACTGATGATGATATATCAGTTATCGCCGTTTATACTAAAAGCCCCGTCTCGGATATCAAAAAAGCGTTTAGCGAAAGCGGCCTGAACGCCAATATAATCGCTACGAAATAACAAAGGAAGCTGCTGCTGGACGGGGTTTGTAACCTAAGTCCAAATGTTCATGTCCTTATATAATTTGACATGAATGTGAGGAAGGGGTTACAAACCTCTTCCTGCAAAACAATAGGTTCCGATAAATTATAGAACAGGGAATTAGCAATGACACTAAAACCAAGAGCCAGTATTTTTGACATCCAGCCATATAAAGGCGGGCTATCTAAAGCTGGTGATGCAAAACGGGTGATAAAACTATCCTCAAATGAAACTCCACTGGGCGCCAGCCCAAAAGCAATCGAGGCATTTAATCAGGCTTCAGGTTCGCTCCTTGCACGTTACCCTGATGGCAATGCATCCGAGCTTAAGCAGGCTATTGCGGAAGTCTATAAATTAAACCCGGAGCAAATCGTCTGCGGCGCTGGTTCTGATGAGCTTATCGCGTTCTTATGCCTTGCTTATGGCGGCGAAGGCACTGAGGTTATTTATACAGAACATGGCTTTTTGATGTATAAAATCTACGCTATGGCGGGCGGCGCAGTACCTGTATGCGCGCCGGAGAAAAACCTGAAAACCGACGTTGATTCAATACTTAGCAAAGTTACTGCAAAAACGCGCATAATATTTATCGCTAATCCAAATAACCCGACTGGCAGCTATATATCCAAGGCTGAGGTCTTACGCCTGCGCAAAGAATTACGTAGCGACATATTGCTGGTTTTAGATGGGGCATATGCGGAATATGTTTCAGAAGGTGACTATACGGCTGGGCAGGATATTGTCGATATGGGTGATAATACTGTTATGACCCGCACATTCTCCAAGATTTATGGCCTTGCAGCGCTTAGAGTTGGTTGGGCTTATTGTCCGCTTTCGGTAGCTGATGTTATAAACCGTGTGCGTGGGCCGTTTAACCTTTCAACCCCTGCAATTAAGGCAGCGGCTGCGGCTGTTCGTGATGTGGCTTTCACAGAAAAAACTAAGGAATTTAACGCCGTTCAATTAAAATGGATTAGTGAGCAGTTGGCTGGTTTGGGCCTCAATCCTGTGCCTAGCGTGGGTAACTTTATCCTGGCGAAATTCAATAATGAAAAACATGCAGGCGAAGCTAATGATTTTCTGATGAGCAAAGGCATAATCGTAAGGCCTGTAACCAATTACGGGCTGGGCGAGTATTTGCGTATCAGCATTGGGCTTGAAGAGGATAATAAAGAGGTTATAGCTACCTTGAAGGAATTTTTGGGGTAAAATATGGGCATAAAATGACTATATCGTTCAAATATGTTCAAAAAACGACTTTTCTTGAACATATTGTTCTGATATAGTCATTATATGCGCATATGGAGTTACTATGACCTTTAATAGAAATACACCTTACAATGACCTACCTTTGCTACCACCAGGTCTTGAGCTAGAGACAAAAAATGTGATGAAAGCTGTTGTTTCCGCAAGTAGAGCACTTGCGTCATTAAAAACAAGAGGAGAACATCTGCCCAATCAATCTTTATTAATTGATAGTTTAGTTTTATTGGAAGCGAAGGACAGCTCTGAAATTGAAAGTATTTTTACAACTCATGATGCTTTATATCAGGCTCATGTCTTAGAAAGCAGCAATATAGACCCACATACTAAAGAAGTAGAAAATTATCGCAAAGCATTATGGCATGGTGTCAATAGCGTAAAAGAACGTCCATTAAATGCGAATACTTTCATAGAAATAGTTCAAATAATTAAGAAAAATCAATCCGAAGTTAGAAAAGCAACCGGCACTAAAATAGTTATACCTTTAAAAGAAATTATTTATACACCACCTGAGGGGTATGATTTAATATACAAATTATTATCAAACTTGGAAAATTATTTACACAAAAATGATAATATAGACCCCTTGATAAAAATGGCAGTTATACATTATCAATTTGAAGCAATACATCCATTTTCAGATGGAAATGGTAGAACTGGAAGAATTTTAAATATTCTATATTTATTACAAGAAAAGCTCCTTGATGTCCCTATATTGTTTATTAGCAATTACATACTAAGAAATAAAACCCTATACTATAAAGGTTTACAGAATGTAACTGAAAATAACGATTGGGAAGGCTGGATTATTTTTATGTTAAAGGCTATTGAAATTACCTCAAATGAAACAATCGCACGTATTGATGCAATAAGAGATGCCATGCAAATATATAAAATGAAAATGGAAAAAGATTTCTCAGGAAATTCAAAAGAATTATTGGAAATTCTTTTTGAACAACCATATTGCACAATACAATCATTAATAAAAAGAGGAATTGCCAAAAGGGTAACAGCATCATCTTACTTAAAAAAACTCCATAATATAGGATTACTTGAATCTAAAAAAGTCGGAAGGAATGCCTTCTATATAAACCCAGTTTTATTAAACATCCTAAGTAAACCCGCAGAACAACTCACTAGGAAATAACATGGTATTCATGCCGCAATGGCCAAAACAACTTGGCAGTAAACCAATCGATTTTGGTTTGGAACGGGTATTAGAATTACTGGGTAAACTCGGCAACCCACACAAAGAATTGCCGCCTGTTGTGCATTTAGCCGGAACGAACGGCAAGGGTTCTACCACTGCATTCCTGCGCGCAATTTTGGAAGCTGCGGGTTATAAAGTGCATGTTTACACTTCCCCTCACCTCCTCAATTTTAATGAGCGTATTGTTATTGCAGGACATGAAATTTCGGATGAAATGTTACAAGAGCTTTCGCATGAATGCCGCGATATTGCCGGAGATATGCGTATCACTTTTTTTGAAGGCACAACTGCTATGGCGTTTCTTGCTTTTGCAAGGCATAAGGCGGATATCGTTTTGCTTGAAACGGGCATGGGTGGCAGGCTGGATGCAACTAACATAATTGAAAAACCAGCATGCACAGTTATCACCCCAATATCGATTGACCATACAGAATTTTTAGGGCCTACAGTTCCTATCATCGCGGGGGAAAAAGCGGGAACCAACAATTTGATGAAGCGCATTTAGTTCTTGAACAAAAAGCTGAAGAAGTGGGTGCGCCACTCTTTGCCTTTGGTTATGACTGGGTAGCGGAAAAAACGGATACAGGCATGATATTTAAAAGCAAGGATGGCGATATTGAATTGCCACGACCTGCATTGCTTGGCGATCACCAAATTATCAATGCCGGAGCTGCTATCGCGGCGGCAAAACAGCTTACCTGTTTTAACATACCAGATAGCGCCATTGCCAAAGGTTTGCAAAATGCAAAATGGATGGCGCGGATGCAGAAACTAACCACCGGAAAGCTGGTTGACCGCTTACCCGAAGACTGGGAAGTGTGGCTCGATGGCGCGCATAATATGGCGGGGGCACATATAGTTTCGTGTATATTAGATGATTGGAAAGACAAGCCGACTTACATAATATCGGGCTTTACCCGCAACCGTAGCGCCTACGATTTCTTCAAATGCTTTGTGGGGAAAGTTAAGTTTATCGGCGGTGTAGTTGTGGAGACCGAGCTTTCCGCTCAAACTGCTGAAACTGTCGCAGAAGCCGCCACTTCACTTGGAATACCAGCTAAGGCATTTGATTCTATTGAAGATGCTATGCATTATTTGCCTAGTATATCAAAAGAGCCGGCAAGGGTGTTGTTTTGTGGATCGCTTTATTTAGCAAGTGATGCACTGAAGGCTAACAAATGAGATAAAGCGTTTTGCTTTTGATTTTCAGTAGGCGTCCTAGGTGAAACGGGCATAAGCGTAGTAAACCTACGTGCGCACCGGCGAATCCGATGGACAACGCCCTGAAAATCAAAATGGAAATGCTCTAAATCTGTTCTACCGATTCCACCTCAGGCACATAGTGCTTCAGCATATTTTCGATACCGTTTTTCAAGGTGAGAGCTTGGGCAGCCGGAGCATGAGCCGTGCAGCTCTAGTTTTACCACGCCATCTTCAAAGCTGCGGAAGATTATATCGCCGCCATCTTGTGCTACCGATGGGCGGACGCGGGTTTCGATTAATTCTTTTATCTGCTTTACAACTTCAGAATCGTTTGAGTCATCGGCTTTTTCCGCCACCTGGCCATTTTCCAACATGATTGGTTTTCCGGCTACGTAATGCTCCATTATAGTGGTCAGAACTTCTGTTTTTAAGGTAGACCAGTCACTGCTTTCAGACTTGGTAACGGTGATAAAATCACTGCCTAAAAATACCCCAACTACATTATTTATGCCAAAAATGGCTGTAGCCAGCGGTGATTTACCCGCCGCTTCTTTATCGGTAAAATTGGCTGTGCCACTGCCTAATACATCCTCACCCGGGATGAATTTCAATGTAGATGGGTTTGGGGTAGTTTCGGTTTGTATAAACATAATATCTATTATCCTATAGCCTAGTAAATTAGTCAAGTATGTGTATACAATTTACTTACAGAATGTCAATGGTAAATATCTTTACTAAAACTTATACTTATAACTCGCCATAAACACAATATCTGGCTTGGCATCTTCTACGTGGTTAGGCTGAATACGGTATATCGCACCAGTGCTGAGAGATGAAGAACTATCAGCAAAATCAAGCGAATAGAACGCACCGATATCAATCTCACGGCCTGTAGGGCTTAAGTTAACGTTATAGTTGCCTCTGGCGATGTTACCACCGGCATCACGTGCCAGCGGCAGATTAAGGTTAGCACTACCGTTTAAAACCATAAGCGGCTGGGAGATGACAAAATCAACTTTATCACCTTTGATGAAAGAGTCAGTTTTGTTTATGCCTATTTTAAAGGAGTAGCTTTGAATCTCTGAAATATCCTGAAATAGCGAGCTACTGGCTGCATCAGGGAAGGATATGCCATAGTTATACGATCCATAGAGGTTGAATTTTCCTGGCAATGGCACATTACCTGAAAGATTGTAGAACCATGTCGGGGTGTTTTGATGTAGTGCAAAAGCGCCTTGCGTCTCGCTGCCCAGGAAGGTGTTCTCTTCGCTTATCATACCGATTTGCAGGCCAACAGAGGCTTTGTCAAATTTGTATCTGATGTCGTTTACAAAACCCAACACGTTACCTTTGTCAGTATCGCTGTAAAAGCTGCCTGTTCTAAAGCTGGTTTTGCTGCCGATATTAAAGCTATTTAGCTGGCTAATGCCAACGTTGACAAAATTCAAGAACGAAGTGTTATCGATACCCATTACACTCGAACCATCAACGCCGCTAAGAACTGAAGGTGAGAAGGCGTAGCTCATCGGGATGTTGTAGTTAATATCCATGCTGGAATCAGCGTTACTGCTGTGCAAGGCCATGCGGTAATTGGATTTGATGTCTTCTTCTTTTGTATTGGCAGTGTTAATGGCTGTATTTTCAAAAGCCATTGTCACATTTTCGGAAATTACGGTTTTTTCCATGTTGCCGATGCCAAATGAATTTACCATATTGCTGAAATTAGCAAAGCTGTCGCTGGTGCGGGTGAGGCTGGAAAGGTTTATACTATATGCCCGGTCATAGCTATCAAGCATGGCCAGTTGCAGGCCAGATTTACTTAATGAGTCGCCGAAGGCTGAAGCCAGGTTGATGTTGCTATCTGCAACTGTAATGCTGGCACCATTTATGTTACTGCCAAGCGGAATTGATGTGCCACCGACTGGCTGTGTTGCCCGGTCAAGGTTAAGCAGGCCGTGGCCGTAAATAACATCAACGCCTGCAGTGCCAAGATCAGTGGCAGTGGTAAGCAGGATTTCTGCCGCTTGACGTGGAGTAAGCCCGGGTGACATCGCAAGAATAATTGCCGCTGCGCCTGAAACTTGCGGTGTCGCCATTGATGTTCCGCTCATAAAACCATTATAATTACTACTTATTGGAAATGGGACGGTAGAATTTATGTATTCTCCGGGTGCAACCAGGCACCAATTTTTTGCTGCGCCACAATAGTTGCTAAAGCTGGATATGTTATTGTTTGCATCAACCGATCCAACGGCTATCATTGCACCTGTTGCTATTTTATCATTTAGATTAGTGTAAGTACCGGCGCCCAGCGCCGGCCAACCAGGAAGAATCGAGCCCTCATTACCAGTAGCTGCAACCACGATTATATCATGTCTCATTGCATTAGAAATAGCTTTAATTTCTTTCGGAGAAGTATTGAATGTTGGAGTGTGTAAATCCGACCCGCCAAGGCTTAGATTGATTATTTGCGCACCATTATTAGTTGAGTAATCAATCCCGGCGGCGATATCAAAATCGCTACTACCCATTTCGCCTGGTCTTAACACTCTTACCGGTAATATATATGCTTCATATGCAACGCCATGCATACCTATTCCGTTGCGCTTTGCCGCTATTATTCCGGCTACATGCGTTCCATGCCCGAGGATATCCTGACCTACAGTACCGCCATCTGTATTGGTAACACAATTAGCCACATTACCATTGCTACCTATACAATTGCCGCTATTTGGTAAAATATTTGCTTTTAGGTCAGGATGGGAAAGGTCAACTCCTGAATCAACAACGGCTACCTTTATGCCTTTACCGATATATCCTCGCGCATAAGCGGCTGAGGCTTTTATCTGCCCCAGCCCACCTTCTGCGTGATATTCAGTGGTATAGCTATCAATGGCACTGCTTCCACCTGAATTGCCACTACCACCACCTCCTCCTGCAGCAATGGCAATGGCAACACCTAATACTGCGACACCACTTGCAGCTACAATAGTAGTGGTTGATATACCTTCTTCCTCTGTCGCAACTTCGGTGGGGAAGTCAGCTTCTGTTTGAATTGCTTTAGGGTTGACACCTTTGGTACTGTATATACTGTAAATTACGGCATTTGCCGATGTGTTTAGAAATAATGCAGAAACTGCAGCTATTATGGCTAAATTCTTAAAAATGTATGCAGGCATAGAGAGCTCCTTAGCCCTCAAATTGGAAAAAACATGAGGGTAAAATAATTTCTAACCACTCAGGTATATATTTAAAATTATGAGTTCATCTCAAGTACCTCTTTCACATTTGTAGCTTACTGGTATTGCGTTTGCCATGCCGGGCATAACGACATCGGCAATAATATTGCTGATTTTATTGGTTAATATGGCTATTAGAAGCAGTGTAAATATCTTTACTTATGCCACAATAATGATATAAGATCCGGGTAAATTTATAATCGGAAATGCCATGAAACTATTAGTATTAAACATGTCGCGCTCTTTAAAAGAAGACGACCTCACCCATTTGTTCGGGCAATATGGAGCGGTGCAGTCATCAACTATAGTTATGGATAAAGAAAAGAATCTTTCAAAAGGTTTTGGATTTGTCGAAATGGCTAATGATACAGAGGCGAAAGCAGCGATTGAAGCCCTGCACGGAAAAAAAGTTAAAGGCCATAGATTACGTGTAAAAGAAGCAACTGGCGAAAAAGCGCCTACTCCGCCTAAATTTTCCCACGCGAAAACAGCGGCTAAAAAGGCTGCGGCTAATTTAATTGACGAATCTGATGAGTAATATGGATGATATTATTATCAAGTTGCAGGAAGTAATCTCCCATCAGGGCGAGGATATTTTGCGGCTTAGTGATGAATTATACGCCCAACAGCGCGAAATTATTAGCCTTCGAGATGAGTTAGCTAAACTGCAAGCTAAGTTTGAAGCTGCTAATACCAGCGAAGGAACGATACGCCTGGATAACGACAAACCACCGCATTACTAATTATGCTTACTATATTTATAGATGGCGATGCCTGTCCGGTAAAAGAAGAAGCCCTTCGTGTAGCGCAGCGGCATAACCTTGAGGTTTTCATGGTTAGCAATGGTGGACTCAGGCCTAGCCCCAACCCGAAAGTGCATATTATAGTGGTATCATCTGGGGCTGATATGGCCGATAACTGGATTGCCGAGCGCATCGAGGATGGTGATATTGCAGTTACTGCCGATATATTACTGGCCGATAGATGCCTCAAAAAAGGTGCGGAGGTAATCAGCACCTATGGCAGGCCGTTTACGGATGATAATATCGGCTCGGCCAAAGCCATGCGCGACCTTAATGCACATTTGCGTGAAACTGGTGAAATGACTGGCGGAAATGCTAGTTTTGGCAAGCAGGATAGGTCACGGTTCTTGCAGAGTCTGGAAGAGGCCGTGCAGAGGGTTAAGCGGGGTTAGGGCTATATTTGAAATCCCACCAGTTATCGTCATCCCCGACCTTAGGTTTATCTAACGTCGGGGATGACGAACTAAATTTTAAAATGAGTCACTACCTTAATCATAGATAGCTTGAACACCCCCTCCTTATGTGCTATATAGCTGACAATTATTTTTAAGCTCTGGATTTACGGTCCAAAACGCAAAAAGGAAATTATTATGTCTAAATACGTCGTTTCGGCAATGTATCACTTTGCCACGCTTGCTGACTTTGAAAAGCTACAAAAACCCCTTCTAAAAAAAATGAAAGAACTTAATGTTAAAGGCACTTTGCTTTTGGCGGCAGAAGGAATTAACGGAACAATCAGCGGAACCCGCGAAGGCATTGATGCAATACTTACTTTTATACGCAGTGATACGAGATTAGCGAACATTACCACTAAGGAATCTTTCCATGACGAGATGCCGTTCCAGCGCTCTAAGGTTAAGCTGAAAAAAGAGATTGTTACTATGGGTGTTGAAGGAATTGACCCCAAACATATTGTTGGAACTTATGTAAAACCAAAAGACTGGAATGTGCTTATTTCTGATCCTGATGTTATCGTGGTTGATACCCGTAATGATTACGAAGTTAGCATCGGCACTTTTAAAAATGCAATTGACCCTAAAACAGAAACATTCCGCGAGTTCCCAAAATACGTTGAAGAAAACTTAGCAGAGTATAAAAACAAGAAAGTGGCGATGTTTTGCACTGGTGGCATACGCTGCGAAAAATCAACTGCATATTTAAAACAGAATGGTTTCAATGAAGTTTATCATTTAGAAGGCGGTATTCTGAAATATCTGGAGGAAGTACCGGAGGCTGAGTCACTCTGGCAGGGAGAGTGCTTTGTGTTTGATGACCGCGTAGCGGTAAAACACGGGCTAGAGAAAGGTCAGTATGATCAGTGCTATGCATGCCGTATCAGTGCTATGCATGCCGTATGCCGATTACTGAAGAAGATAAGTTAAGCGAGCATTATATGAAAGGGATAAGCTGCCACCATTGCCAAGGTTCTAAAACCCCAGAGCAATTAAAGGCTTACTCAGAGCGTGAAAAGCAAATCGTTCTAGCCAAGAAAAAAGGTGAAGAACATGTTGGTGGCGAGGTTTCGGATATAATTGCGAAAAGGCGCGAGGAGAAAATGCTTAAGAAGCAGCAGTTTGCGGTATAGGTGCTGCGAGATGACATTTTAGGATCCAGACTAATTTAATATGTCATTTTTCCAAAATGGCATTATTTATTTTACCTGGATACTGCGGTCAAGCCGCAGTATGACGTCAAATGCACACCACTGGAGTTTAACATGCCACAGCAAAACTGGTTCATTTATATCCTTCAATGTGCTGATGGCACGCTATATACCGGCATAACCACGGATGTAGAACGAAGGCTCAGTGAACATGAAAGTGGCAAAGGTGCAAAATATACAAGAGGTCGTGGCCCATTAAAAATTATCTATACTGAAACTCATGAGAACAGGAGCGCCGCTTCTGTGCGCGAAGCCGAGATAAAGTCTATGGATAAAAATAGAAAACTGCTACTAAGCAACTCCTAACGAAGCGGTTCCTTATACCTATCCTTATAAAAATACAGGGCAGTTAAGGATATAACATTACAAAGTATCACATAATAAGCGATAGATGTATATGTGCCGGTTTTTCCAATCAGCCATTCGCAGACCATAGGTGCTGTTCCGCCAAATGCGGCAGCTGCAAGGTTATATGCCATTGCCATTCCGGTATAACGAATCGATGTAGGGAAAATTTCAACTAACACTGCAGGGATACATGAAATATAAAACCCAAGTATAAAACCCATTATTACCTGAGCCATAAATACATCGGCATAAACCATTGTTCCCATCCAGTTAAATAACGGAACAATCGCAACCAGCATCGCAATAGCGCTCCATATCAAAACTGGTTTACGCCCTAATTTATCAGAAAGCATCGCTCCAATTATTACAGTAACAAGCATAACTATCATAGTAGTTGTGTTTATTATAAGAGCGTCGCCTACCGCAAACCCAAGCTTTTTCTGGGTAAATGACAGTAAATAAACACTAACCAGATAAAACGGCATTGTAACACTCATATACATAGCAAACGCCTGAAGCATTTCTATCCAATGTTTGCATACAGCTGTACGGACTGGTTTATTTGAAAGATGCCCTTCACGTCTCGCCTCTACATAAGCCGGGCTTTCTTCGCATTCATTACGTATGTATAACCCAACTAATCCAATTACTATGCCAAGCAAGAACGGTACTCTCCACCCCCATGAGCGGAAATCTTCCGGAGAAAGGCCTTTTACGAAAAGGAGCGCTACGAATGACCCCATCAGGAAGCCAACTATTAAGCTTACCACACAGGCAGAGCCTGTTATGCCGCGGCGGTGAGCTGGTGAATGCTCAACCATATATGTGATGGAGCCAGAAAATTCACCACCCAGTGACATGCCCTGAAATATGCGTATTACTGTAAGTAATATAGGAGCAAGTATTCCGATTTGTTCGTAGGTAGGCAGTAAACCAATACAGCCCGTTGGAATTGCCATCATCAAAATAGCAATAACTAACGATACCCGGCGGCCATACCTATCACCTATATAACCAAATAAAATTGCACCAATTGGGCGGAAAACAAAACCAACTGCAAAAACACCAAATGTAGCTAAAAGTTTGGCAGACTCGTTTGTTCCCGGGAAAAATAATTCACTGATAATAAATGCCATTTGTGCATAAAGCGCATAGTCATACCATTCAAGGCCATTACCTATCATGCCAGACAAGATAACCTTTTTCATGTTTGGTTTAAAATCTACATTTTGTGTAATAGTTGACATTACTTAACTGCTTTAGATGAAAGTGGGCTACGACGGTAACCGTACATAGCATAGAATATTAATCCTACAAACGTCCATATACCAAAACGTTCCCAGGTAGCTGCAGGGAGGCTAATCATTAAATAGCCACAACTTAGTATAGCACCAATTCCTACCAACACAACAGCAGGGCAACGGAATGGACGTTCTCTATCAGGCTGCGTTTTACGCAAGACCATAACTCCAACTGCCACCATTACGAAGGCAGAAAGTGTACCTATATTTGAAAGCTCCGCAATAACATGAAGTGGTGCGAAGCCAGAAACCAGGGCAACGCCGAGGCCAGTTACAACAGTCATAACATATGGAGTATCAAATTTTGGGTGCACCTTGGCAAATTTTTCCGGCAATAATTTATCGCGTGACATCGCAAAGAAAATACGCGTCTGGCCATAAATTAACACAAGCAGAACAGTGGTAAGACCGGCTATTGCGCCAACTGCTACAAGTACAGATCCAAAATTATAACCGATAGCCCGCAGAGCATATGCCAGCGGTTCAGCATTATCTAAACTTTTGTAAGAAACAATTCCTGTAAGCGTACCAGCTACTGCTATGTAAAGGATAGTACAGACAGCAAGTGAACCGATCAGCCCAATTGGCAAATCACGGTTCGGATTCTTACATTCTTCTGCCGAAGTAGAAACCGCATCAAAACCAATATAAGCAAAAAATATAATTGCAGCACCAGTTGCCACACCACTCCAGCCATATGGCAAGAAAGGGTTCCAGTTTTCAATCTGGATATTTGGCGCGGCAAGCGCCAAGAAAAGTGTCAGTGTACATAGCTTTACTATCACTAATACCATATTAAACCTAGCACTTTTGCTTGTTCCTATAACCAGCATGACAGTTACGAATAACGTAACTAAAATGGCTGGAAGATTTACTATTCCGCCAACTTTGTCAGGCTCGCCTAACCAATTAGGAACATGAGTTAAATTATAAGGCAGCGGCATTCCGGCGGCTTCAAAAATTCCGGTTACATAGCCAGACCAACCAGAGGCAACAGCCCCGGCAGATACCGCATATTCAAGTACAAGATTCCATCCTACAATCCATGCAGCAACCTCACCAAGCACTGCATAAGTATAGGTGTAAGCACTACCTGAAACGGGAACCATGGAAGCCAATTCAGCATAAATTAAAGCCGCAAAAATACAGGCAGTACCAGACAAAACAAACGATAAAACAATTCCCGGACCTGCATATTTTGCAGCACCTACTCCTGTTAACACGAAAATTCCCATACCTATAATACAGCCAATGCCTAGCATAACCAGGTCAAGAGCGCCAAGTGAACGTGATAATTTACTATTTTTGGAATGTTCGAGAATATCCTGGAAAGGTTTAATTCTAAATTTGTTCATTACATACTCTTTAATTTAAAATAAGATTTTTTATAGCTAGACGGCAAGGCCATATTTGTCAACCTTACATAAACAAAGGCAATAGCTTAAGCAAAGTGTAACATTAAAATAATCTATTTTTTTATAGTTACAGGTTGATAGTTAGAGTTTTTTTTATATGATGGGCGGCAAATTATCTTTAATCATTTATTAAGCAAGGTAATAAAAATGATTCCAAACTTATTTAAAGTTACGATAACAACTGCAGCGATACTAACAGCTAGTGTGTCACATGCAGCGGATAATAAAACTCCAGCTGCGGCAGAAGATAAAAAGTTGAATATATATAACTGGTCAGATTATATAACACCAGAAACAATCAGTAACTTTGAAAAAGAAACCGGAATAAAAGTTCAGTACGACGTTTATGACAGCAATCAAATGCTCGAGTCAAAACTTATGGCAGGTAAAACTGGGTATGATATCGTAGTGCCTACCGCTTCGCCTTACATGACCAGACAAATTAAACTGAATATTTTGCAGAAGCTTGATAAAGCAAAGCTTAGTAATTACAAAAACCTTGATCCAGTAATTATGAAAAGGCTTGAGGCTCAAGATCCAGGCAATTCTTATGGCTTACCATGGATGTGGGGAACTGTTGGTATCGGTTACAACGTAAAGAAAATCAAAGAAATTGCACCTGATGCTCAAACTGACAGCCTAAGCATTATATTCGATCCTAAAAATGCTGAGAAATTTAAAGCTTGCGGTATAGTAATGCTTGATTCTCCAATCGATATTATCCCTAATGCTCTAGTTTATGCAGGAATTGATCCAAACAGCCAAAAGCCTGAAGATTTAGAAAAAGCAAAATCTGTTATGATGGCTATACGTCCATTTATCAGACAATTCCATTCATCTAAATATATTGATGACTTAGCAAATGGCGATATATGCCTAGTGCTTGGTTATTCTGGTGATATCATCCAGGCTTCTAACCGCGCCGCTGAAGCTAAGAATGGTGTAGAAGTTGGGTATAATATACCAAAAGAAGGAGCGCAGCTTTGGGTAGATACAATGGTTATCCCTGCTGATGCAAAACATCCAGATAATGCCCATAAATTCCTGGACTATATCCTAAAGCCAGACGTTATCTCTGCTAATACTAATTTCATCGGTTACGCCAATGCGAATAAACCAGCATTGCCTTTAATTAAAGATGAGATAAAAAATAACAAACAAGTTTATCCAAGCGAAGAAGCTATGAATAAAATGTATACCGTAGCGCAAGCTCCACAAAGCTTTGAACGTCTACGTACTCGCGCCTGGACCAGCATATTAAGCGGACATTAAAATGAACGGATTGAACAACGGACAAAATTTCCAAAATAAAAAGCCAATGGTAGTACTGGAGAGTGTTTGCAAACAATATCCAGGCAGTTCAACCAAAGCTGTTGATAATGTAAGCGTCAATATTTATGAGGGAGAATTGTTCGCCCTGTTAGGACCTTCCGGTTGTGGTAAAACTACAATCATGCGTATGCTTGCAGGTTTCGAAACACCAACTTCTGGTAAGATTATTATCGATGGTGTAGACATCCTCAACATCCCAGCTTATGAACGCTCAGTAAATATGATGTTCCAGTCATATGCACTTTTCCCACACATGACTGTAGAACAAAATAT
>JAJONM010000065.1 GCA_021323415.1 Rickettsiaceae bacterium | reverse complement strand
GCACTCAGAAAAAAATGCTGGGTGCTATCCTGATTGATATGGGCTTTATTACTGAAAGTGCGCTAGGGGAGATACTTACCGAATCTTCAGGTGTTAAAGTCTTTGATATTAAGAAAATGGTGCTTGATCCAAAACTTATCAGGCAAGTACCAAAAGATGTTGCTACGCGTTATAAAGCAGCACCTGTTGCGATTGAAGGTGATACGGTGCGTGTGGCAATCACTGATATTTATAATATTTTAGCAATCGATCAGATACGTAAATATTTCCCACCTAATTTGAAAGTTGTTCCTGTTTATGCGCCAGAAGCAGACCTGCTCGAAATTATTGACCAGTATTATGGTTATGAAACCTCGATTGGTGGTATTTTAAAAGAAATTGAGACTGGTATCAGCGAGTCCAACCAGTTAAGTGGTGAGGTTGAAGGTTATGTTAACCCAACAGTGCGTTTGGTAGACGCATTGCTGGTAGATGCAATTAAGCAAGGTGCGTCGGATATTCACTTAGAGCCGGAAGGTAACTTTGTACGTCTGCGCTATCGTCTGGATGGCAAACTGGTGCAGGTGCGAAGCTTCCATAAAGATTATTGGCCTGCAGTAGTGGTGAGAATTAAAATTATGTCCGGAATGAATATTGCCGAGACACGTAATCCACAAGATGGTCGTACAAGTTATTTCGTTCTTGGTCGTGATATTGACTTTCGTGTGGCGACGCATCCAACAATATTTGGTGAAAATATTGTAATGCGTATTCTCGATAAACACAAAGCTTTGATGCCCCTCGAAAAACTAGGATTTACCTCTGAAAATGATGCTTTGCTTCGTAAATTACTGAAAAGGCCAGAGGGAATTATCATTGTAACCGGACCTACAGGTAGCGGTAAAACCACAACCTTATATTCTATTTTGAGCTTCATAAATTCGGTTGATGTTAACATTATGACACTGGAAAATCCGGTAGAGTACCAGCTGCCGATGTTGCGTCAGTCGGATATCAAAGACGAAAAAGGTATGGATTTCGTGAGCGGTATCAAGTCATTGATGCGTCAGGACCCTGACATCATATTCGTGGGTGAGGTGCGTGATGAAGCAACGGCAAACATGGCAATGCGCGCTGCAATGACTGGTCACCGCGTATTTACTACATTACACACTAATGACGCTATCGGTGCTATACCGCGGTTGATAGATATTGGAATCCCGCCGCATTTATTAGCTGGTGCGCTTATTTGCGTAGTAGCCCAAAGGCTTCTTAGAAAATTATGCTCAAAATGTAAAGAAGGTGCGCTGATTACTCCTGAAGAAGCGCGTATCTTTGGTTTAGACCCTAGTAAAAAAATTACTATTTACCATCATAAAGGCTGCGAGCATTGTAATGGGACCGGATATAAGGGACGAATTGCCGCGCAGGAAATTTTCCCGGTTGATAAGGGGTTGGATGAGTTAATTTCAACTGGTGCTACAAGAAAAACAATGACTGCATATGCACTGGAAAAAGGGTTTATCCCTATGATACAGGACGGTATTAGCAAGGTATTGGCTGGTATTACCGATCTGGAGGAATTAATTAGAACTATCGACATGACGGAGAGGTTGTAATGCCAATATACGGTTATTCAGCATTGAATGAAAAAGGCAGGAAAATCAGTGGTACAATGTCTGCCGCAAATGAAGTTGATTTGGAAGATAGATTATCTGTTATTGGTCTTGATCTGGTAAATTCCAAGATAGTAAAAGAAGCAAAGACTTCAATGTTTGATAAGGTTACACTGCAGGACCTTATTATTTTCTGTATTCATATTGAGCAATTGGAAAGAGCTGGTGTTCCTATTCTGGATTCTATCGCCGATATTCGTGATACTTCCGAAAGCCCCGCAATAAAAGGTATTATGGCGCAGGTTTATGAAAGTATTAGGGGTGGGGAAATGCTTTCTGCCGCACTTGCGGAGCATCCAAAGATTTTTAATAATGTGTTTGTATCACTGGTACAAGCAGGGGAGCGTTCTGGTAACTTAAATGAAGTGTTCCATCATTTAGCAGTGCACCTAAAATGGGTAAACCATATACAGGCAAAGATAAAGAAAGCTATATATTACCCAGCATTCCTGCTGGTTTTAATGAGCGGTATCATATCATTAATGATGCTGTTTGTGATACCAAAACTCTCTACATTCCTAACTGCCCAGGAATTTGATTTGCCCCTTTATACTAAGGCACTGATAGCTACGTCTAACTTTTTTAAGGATTACTGGTATGTGGTTTTCGCAATGCCGTTTATTATATTTTTTGGTACGCGTATGGCATGCCGTATGTCTGAAACTTTTGCCTATTATGTAGATGGGGTAAAACTGAGTATACCTTATATAGGCAAAACTATGCGTAAGATAGAACTGGCAAGATTCTGTCATTTCTTTGCGATTATGTATAAAAGTGGTATTGGAATCCTTGATTGCCTGGATTCTGCTAATAATGTGATCAGCAATAAAGTTATGAAGGAAAACGTTGCTATTGTAAAAGGTAGTGTTTCTGAAGGTAACTCTCTCACAGAATCATTGCGCGTTTCCAATCAGTTTCCAAATCTTGTAATCAGGATGTTTAAGGTTGGCGAGGAAAGCGGTAACCTTGATGTTACGCTTGAAAATATCAATTTCTTTTATGACAGGGAAGTGGAAGACGCTGTAAGTAATATGGTTGGGGTTATCCAGCCTGCACTTACCATAGTTATGGGAGGAATTATGATGTGGGTAACTATATCGGTATTTGGACCGCTGTATAACAGCTTTAGCAAGATGAACTTTTAATCGGTGATTTATTGTGTCATTGGCTTTGTTAGAAAAAAAGAAGTTTATATTAATAGTTGGCGATGATGGCGCTATACTTACCCTTGTTGACAAGACAAAGGTTGAGAAACGTTTATTTGCTTTATCTGCATCTTTGACAGACAGAAGAGAGTTCAATGCATTAATTACAAAATATCCAAATGTTCCGATCTATTTGTTGCTTGATACTATGGAGCAATCTTACACTAAGCAGACTTTACCTGCAGTAGGTTCACTAGCTATAGGAAAATTAGTAAAGAAAAGATTGGATAGGGATTTTGCTGCTTCTGATATTAAGGGAGCGCTTCTTGTAGGTAAGGATGATAGTGGCCGCCGTGACTGGATTTACATGTTTGCTTCTGCTCCTGTTACGCCAGCAATTGCTGAATGGATTGAGTATGTAGCTTCGCTGGAAAATAAATTTACCGGCATTTACATGCTTCCAATAGAAATGGAAAATTTTGTAAAAAAATTCCAGAAAGCAGCATTTCCAGATAGAAAAGACCATCCTAGCTGGCACTTTTTATTAACTAGCAACAAAACCGGTGGATTCAGGCAGGTTATACTGCAAAATGATAAGGTTATTTTCACCCGTCTGATACGCCCTGGAAAAGATGTAGTGCCAGACATTGTTGCTGGTAATATTGAGCAGGAAATACTTAATACAATCGATTATATGAGACGCCTTGGTTTTGGTGAAGAAGATACTATGCAGATTACAGCTATAGTTTCTGCTGAATTAAAACGAAGCCTTACCAATACAAAAATTCGTGGCAAAGAAATTAGCCTATTTACACCGGTTGAGGCAGCTACCACACTTGGTATGAAAGACATAATAGGTAATGAAGATAAATTTTCTGATATAGTTCTTGCAACCAGTTTTGCAAATTCTAGCGCTATATTAAAGCTTGAAGATCCAAGAATGCAAATGGCTAATCTTTTTATATCGGTCAGTACGTTCTCTACAGTAGGTATGGTTGCTATAGTACCAATATTTATGATTTATATTGGATATATGGTGTTTCATATAATCAGTGTTAGCTCAGATATTAAAAAAGTTGAGGATGATAAGGCAAATATTGAAAGAAAATGGAAGGATGCCAGAAAAACTGACCAATATAGCATTGAAGATTCAAATAAAATTGCCAACGTAATGACTTTACATAAAAAATTAAGCGCTATTGTATCTCCGCTTGATATTATTGCTAAGGCGTGTGTGAACCAGAGGTCATATGCATTAGCTAAATCTATAAGCTGGAATTATGATAGAACGGTTGCAGCCACTCCGGGTCAGGAACCACCGAAGCAGCAAGAAAAAGCTATATTTAATCTGGAGTTTTCAAGCAAAGGGCAAAGTCCGGAAGAATTATTTAGAAATTTTGATACTTTCCGTTCTAATTTAACCAAAGATTTAACTGGTTATAAAGTTGAAATAAGTGAGTTACCTGGCACTATTACCTTTGATGATAAAACAAATATCATTCCAGTTCAGGTTAAGGCTGATGGTGTTGATAATCCGAATCAAGGCGCTGCAACGCCGCCATCTCCGGCGCAGTAAAAATAACATTGGGTTTGTAAATGGAAATAAAAGCGTTACGTAAGAAGACAATAACAAAATCAGCGGTTTACGGTGTGTTACTTGCTTGCGTGATTTCTATTAGTACTTATTTGGGAGGTGTAAGTGATAGTATTGATGAAAAATATAATTTTCTGAAAAATGATATTACAGCGTTATCAAGAAAATTAGATGGTCTTAGTGAGAAAGCATTAGAATTTTCTGAGTCGGCGAGAGTTTGGGAAGAATTTACACCTGAACAGCAAAAACTACAGGGCTTACGTATTAATCTTGCTAAGGATTTAATGGATAGGCTGCAAACAGAATATAAAATCTCAAATGTAAAAATGAGTTTTTCTAAACCAGAAGAATTAAAAGAAGTTTATGTAACCGATACTGTATCTGTTGTATCCAGTGATGTTAATATTGATTTCTCCAGCATTACTGATGAGAATGTGTTTAATTTTATTGGCGCAGTGATGGCAGAATATCCAGGTTATGTACAAATTAATTCTTTATCAATAGTGCGTACAAAAGATGTAGAGAAAGGTGTTTTAGTTGATATTGCAGAAGGAAAAATTCCGTCGATGGTTGATGTTCGGATGAATTTTTCCTGGCGCGACTTAAAATATAAAGGCCCGGTTGCTAATGCAGAAAAGGAGCCAGAGAATCAATGAAGAAAAATTTTTTCATTATATTATTATCTGTGTTCTTGGTTGTATCCGAAGCTATTGCGCAAGAAGGAAATAATAATGCATCTTTGCAGGTTGAGGATCCGCTTGCTGCGCCTATACCTGCCCAGGAAACTCCATCTGCTATACCGCCTAATACAGATACGGTTCCGGCGCCAACTGTACCTGAAAATACTGCACAAGAAGTGCCGGTTGGAAGAAGCGATGGTACTAAAGCTGTTAACCTAGCAGAAACCATAGCCAATAATATTAATAATGCTAAAAAAACTTACGAAAATGTTTGGAAGCATGGTTCTATAATGTATCCTGAAAAGTCTATCAGCTCGATTAATGCTGCGATAAGGTCGCATCAGGAAAATGTTCCTTTAGAGATATTGCTACCTGCTCTCTTCACAGCTGAAGATAAAAATAAGGCTACTGAAGGCCAGGCAAATAACACTCCTCCTCCACCTACTGATGCAAATACGCAACCTTCTGTCGCAAGTCCTGCACCTGGTGCTGTTACTAATGAAGCCAATGCGGTAAATAAGGCTAGTCAGAAAAGCTTTTACCTAAAATCAATATTATACTTTTCTCCAGATACCTGGACTATATGGCTTAACGAACAAAAAATAACTTCTGCAGATAAAGATTTGGAGGTGGAAATATCTAATGTTAATAGAAGTTCTATAGTAATTTTATGGAAAGGTGCAAACCCAGATTTACTTTATCCTAGTTGGCATGACGGGTTTACCAGGTTAGATAGCGGTTTATGGTCGTCTCCAAATGGTGATGTTGTAATTAATGATCGAACAGGTGATATATCTTTTATTATACACCCTAATCAAACATTCCTGTCTGACGGTATGAGAATTATTGAAGGAAAAGAGGGCGGAAATTCAGCTCAGAGTCAAGATAGTGGAAGTAATACCCCTGGTGCAAGTAATGCACAATCATCTTCAGATATAGCTAAACCTGCTGGTCAAAATCAGGTTGCACCTACAGCACAAACTTCTTCGCCACTTAATAATGAATTAAACTCTCCTCATATGAAACAATACTTAAATCAGGTAAATATGTTGCAGTCAGTTCTAGGTGGTGGTAAATCTGATGGTACTCCTGCTGGAGCCCAGTGACCACTTGAAGGACTAAAAAGATGATTGCA
Organism: Rickettsiaceae bacterium; assembly: GCA_021323415.1. Classification (GTDB taxonomy): domain Bacteria; phylum Pseudomonadota; class Alphaproteobacteria; order Rickettsiales; family UBA6187; genus JAJONM01. The sequence continues at coordinate 3,231 of JAJONM010000065.1, read as the reverse complement.
AACGGTAATTCCCCTTTATCGGTAAATTCTGTATATAAAAGCTTCAAAAGCAAACCTGTATTAGAAGATGTATCACTGCGGGTGAAGCCTGGTGAAATATATGGATTGATTGGTATTAATGGAGTTGGAAAAACGACATTGATAAAAATAATCCTAAATCTTCTTAACCCTGATAAAGGCAATATGGAGTTTTTTGGTATTAATGCTGTTTTACCCGAGAGCAGAAAAAATATAGCTTATTTGCCTGAGAAATTTTACCCTTCACCGTTTTTAAAGGGTAAGGAGTTTTTATCGTTATCACTATCGTATTATGGAAAAACCCTTGATATTAAAGAAGCTAAGGCAAAGGCAGAAGCACTAGACCTGGACCCATCTGTACTTGAACATAGGGTTGGAAAGTATTCCAAAGGAATGGGGCAAAAATTAGGGCTGTTATCAATGTTTCTGGCTAAGACCCCATTACTATTACTCGATGAACCAATGAGCGGGTTAGATCCTCGTGCGCGAATACGCTTAAAAACATTGCTTAAGGAATATAAAGAACAAGGTAATACAATATTCTTCACATCACATATCCTGGCCGATATAGAAGAAATCTGTGATAGAATGGCAGTGATGGATAAAGGAAGGCTGATATACGAAGGTAATGCGGCGTCTTTCCTTGATGCATATAAAGAAAAGAATCTGGAAAGAGCGTTCTTAAAAGCTATTGGTGGATAGGGGAGTTAGGAACTTTGGAACATTAGAATTTTAGAACTGAAGTTCTAATGTTTCAAGGTTCTAGTGTTCTTATACCACACTTAATCCTAACCCCAATTTCTCATTCGCTGTGTCAATAATCTGCTTGTGTATATCCTTTATAGTACCACTAGCATCAATTAATACGCATCTGCCTGGTTCTTGCCTGGCAATTTCCCTAAAACCATTTTGTACTCTTTCATGAAAGGATTTATCCATGCGTTCGTAACGATTTTCTAGCCCCCTGCGTTTTACTGCGCGATCAATGCCTGTATCTATCGCGATGTCGAGGATAATAGTTAAATCTGGTTTGAATGTACCGATAGTTAAATTATGTAACTGGTTTATAATACCATTGCCCAGCATATGGCCGTAACCTTGGTAGCACATTGTAGAATCTGAAAAGCGGTCAGAAATTACATGCTTGCCTGCCTGTAATGCCGGTAATATTAGTTTTGTTATATGATCCTGGCGGGCGGAAAGATGAAGTAAAGTTTCAGTTATAGGAGACCATCTATTTACCTCCCCGGTTACCAGCAATTCCCTTATAGATTCTGCTCCTTCTGTGCCACCTGGTTCGCGGGTGTGGATAATGTCGTAACCAGATTTTTGAAATGATTCGACTAGTAGTTTACTTTGTGTTGATTTACCGCCGCCTTCGCCGCCTTCAAAAGTGATGAATTTTCCAGGATTCAATTATATTTCCTATTTTCGTTTTGATTTTACAAAATATTAAGTACATGTTAGTTTAATCAAAATAGATTAATAGAGGTAGTAATGCCATCAAAATTAGAAGAATTGTGTATGGAAAAAGGCCTGAAGATGACTGGCCAACGTAAGGTCATTGCTAAGACTATTTCTGAATCGCATGATCACCCTGATGTTGAGGAAATATATGCAAGGGCGTATAAAAAAGACCCAAAAATTAGTATTGCAACGGTTTATAGAACTGTGCGCATGTTTGAAGAAGCAGGCATTATAGAAAAACATGATTTTGGTGATGGCCGCGCGCGTTATGAGGAATCGTCGGATGTTCATCATGACCATTTAATTGATATACGCACTGGCAAAGTAATAGAATTCCAAAATACTGAGATAGAGCGTATACAGGAAATTATTGCTAAAGAATTGGGATATAAACTTGTTGATCACAGGCTCGAACTTTATGGTGTGCCGCTGAAGAAACCATCCTAAAACTGACTCCTCTTTTCCTCTTCTGCCTTTAGCATTTCTACAGGAGATGCGTTATTCTGGTTTAGTTTTAGTTTCAGTGATGCGGGGTTTTCTGCTTCGGCTAAAGCAACTTCTAATGAGATCTTATTTTTCATCAGCAAGTCATATAATGACTGGTCGAAAGTGCGCATTCCTGCGTCATAACCGCGTTCCAAAGCATCTTTTATCTCAGTGATTTTGTCTTCGGCGATCAGGTTGCGTATCAATCCTTCATTTAATAATACGTCAACAGCTAAGGAGTTACCCCCCATCAGGTTTGGCACTAACCTTTGTGAAAAGATTGATAAAAGGTTTTGCGAAAGCGTAGTCAGAATATAGGCGCGGGCATCTTCTGAAAAGAAATTCACTATACGGTCGATTGCTTGTGAGGCATTGTTAGAATGCAGAGTTGCAATACATAAATGCCCTGTTTCGGCAAAACGCAAGGCATGATCCATTGCATCACGGTCACGTATTTCCCCGATGGCAATAACATCGGCGCGTTGGCGTAAAGCGTTTTTGAGTGCCATTCCGTAAGAAAAGGTATCTGTACCTACCTCTCTTTGAGTTATAATGCATTGCTGGTGTTCGTGAACATATTCGATAGGATCTTCGATAGTTAATATGTGTCCTGCACTATTGCTATTGCGATGGCCAATCATGGCGGCCATCGAGGTTGATTTACCTGAACCACCAGGGCTTGCAAGTATAATAAGGCCGCGTTTTTTCATAGCCATTTTGGCATACACATCAGGCAAGCCAAGTTCTGCCATTGTTGGGATTTTGGTATTGATACGACGAATTACTATTCCGCTATTTTGTTGCTGACGGAAAAAGTTAAAACGGAACCTTGTTTTATCTTCACGGGCAACTGGTACATTTAATTCTAATGTTGATTCAAATTCTTCACGCTTCTCATCATCTAAGACTTCATGGAGAATATGATCTATATCTGATTGTGTGAGAAGAGCGCTGGTAATCTGTATTAATTTATTATCTTTGCTGCGTATGGAAGCCGGGCGTCCTACTGTTAGATACATATCTGAGCAGTTGCTCTTAACTAATTCATCCAGGCATTTGCTTATAAATGAAGGGCCTTCCATTGTTAGAATCCTCCACCACCTTTATTTATTTCGTCACCTTCTGCAGTGCCTTCAGTAGAAGAATTTAAGGTTGCCTTGGCAGTCTCTTTAGTGATTATACCTTCATCGAGCAATTTAAACACGCTGTCTTTCATGGTTTGCATTCCAATGCGTGAACCTACCTGTATCATAGAATATA
>JAJONM010000064.1 GCA_021323415.1 Rickettsiaceae bacterium | reverse complement strand
TACAGGCCGGTAATATCCCCAAGGCCAATGGTGTTGGCAGTAGAAAAAATACGGAAATATGGGTGCGGGTTTATAACCTGGTTTTTATCGATAAGGGTAAATTTACCCTCGCTTTCCAGCAAGCGCTGCAGAACGAACATAACATCAGGGCGCGCTGCATCATATTCATCAAACACCAATGCGACAGGGCGCTTCAGGCTCCATGGAATCATACCATCATGGAACTCAGTCACCTGCTTTCCATCTTTTATAACGATAATATCGCGGCCTATCAGATCGATACGGCTGATATTTCCATCGAGATTAATACGCACGCATGGCCAATTAAGACGCGCAGCAACTTGCTCGATATGGCTTGATTTTCCTGTGCCATGGAAACCTTGTAGCATCACGCGGCGATTATGCATAAAGCCAGCAAGAACGCTAAGTGTAGTATCTTTATCAAAGCAATATGCTTCATCTATGTCAGGAACAAATTCTGTGCGATTTGAAAATGCCGGAACCTGTAAATCAACATCAATACCAAACACCTCCTTTGTGGAAACTGTAATATCCGGTTTATCTAATGCTTTTTCTTTTTTCATTTTTTATTCCTAAAACTTTATAGACTGTTATATACACAAAGTTTCGTAAGAATAATTTGTATATAGGTGATTCCACTGGGAATCCCCTCTCCCGTGGGGAGAGGGTTAGGGTGAGGGGGACAGAGTTCTAATTAAGCTCTAATAGTTATCGCCCCCTCATCCCATCCTTCTCCCCATGGGAGAAGGAGCCACTTCTGGTCACCTTTCGTAACACAATAATCTAATACGAACTCATATTGTTCTTGAGAAAGCTATACGCTTGGTTAATAACCTTAAGCTTTTCCTCATTCTTATTACCGTTTATATCGGGGTGGTAGAGTTTGGCAAGTGCTTTATATTTTCTTTTAATTTCTGCCATAGTAACTGGGTAATTAAGACCAAGGATAGCAAGTGCATCACGTTCGTTGTCAGCTACTTTTGGTGTTTTTTTGCTGGTTTCAGAGCTAAAACGGAATTTAAACACTTCTTCACGCAAGCTTTCGGTGTCATAGACACCGCCAGGCCTGATTCTAGAAGTTGGGCGGTGGCCGCTCAGGCTATCGATATAAAACGACTCGATCTCGGCCTGGTTCATTGAACCAAAAAAATTCCATGATTTGTTATATAACCGCACATGCTCAAGGCAAAAATTATAACGCTCGTTTAGCTGATTTGGCGACTTTGGGGCAGGATACTGCCCATGCTCACTGCAACCTTCCCAGCAGCAGCTATCAGAGTTTTGATGCTGTTTTATTTGTGCTTTCATGAGCCTATTATCGCTTTTTTGAAAATGAAGTGCAAGTGCTAGTTACAACTAGAAAACTTAAAAAATCTAGCTCCTCTACCCTGCTTCTCGGCTTTTTCCTGATACTTAGTGCGTATCCAGTCCGCCGGTGGGATGGTACCATCAGATAGTTGGTTAAAGCCCATATGCTGGCTTAAGTGCTGGGCTATCCATTGGCCATAATCAACATGGTCAGTTGCCACCTCTAATATAGCTCCTTTTTTCATTACGCGTTGCAAAGCATCTAAAGTTGCGCGTGAGACTATGCGTTTGCGTTGATGTTTTGCTTTTGGCCACGGATCTGGAAACAATATAAAAGCTCTATCCAAAATGTTAGCAGGAAGTTTTTCTAATAATAAACGTGCATCGCCGTGCAAGATTCGGATATTAGGGATTTTATCTTCATGGATATATTTAACCAAACGCGCTACACCATTTATAAATGGTTCACAACCAATGCAGGAGATATCTGGGTTTGCCTTTGCAAACTGGGCTAAATGCTCACCACGGCCAAAGCCGATTTCCAGGCAAATTTTTGGTGCGGAGCAATCAATCTCCTTTTCAAGATTAATCGCGATTTGAGGAAGTATATTCTCAATTAGAAAACTCTGCTCTTGCCCAAGCTTGCGTCCACGCACGCGGCCAAATGAACGCATCAAATCGTCATTCATTGCAGGCTTAGTGTATTGGTTGTATTCAGACATTACAGCAAGTCTTTCAAACCATCTACAAGGTCAGTTTTTTCCCAGGAAAAACCGCCATCTGCATCAGGAGTTCTGCCAAAATGGCCATAAGATGCAGTTCTGTTATATATAGGCCTGTTAAGCTTTAAGTGCTCCCTGATACCACGTGGTGTAAGCGAAACCAATTCTTTTATTCTGGCTTCTAGTTTGTGGTTTTCAACTTTTTTGCTACCAAATGTATTTACATAAAACGACACAGGATCACTAACGCCAATAGCATAAGCAATTTGTATGTCACACTGCTGGGCAAGACCTGCAGCTACCACATTTTTTGCTAGATAACGAGCCATATATGCAGCTGATCTGTCAACTTTTGTTGGGTCTTTACCAGAAAATGCACCACCACCATGCGGAGCTGCACCGCCGTATGTATCTACTATAATTTTACGCCCAGTTAAGCCAGAATCACCATCTGGTCCGCCTATCACAAATTTACCAGTAGGGTTAGTGAGCAAACGCGTATTTGCTGTATACATATCTTCTGGTAAAACTTTCTTAAGATACTTTTTTACAATCTCACGTACTTCTTCCTGTGAAGTATTTTCAGTATGCTGGGTTGAAACCAGTACAGCGTCTATTGCTTTTGGAGCCCCGTTTTCATATGTAAAAGTTACCTGGCTTTTAGCATCAGGTTCCAAACCTTTTACTTCTCCTGAATGCCTTGCTTCAGAAAGTGCTTTTAAAATTTTATGGGAATAATAAATTGGAGCTGGCATCAGTGCATCAGTTTCATCGCATGCGTAACCAAACATTAACCCTTGATCCCCGGCTCCTTCATCTTTATTACTACCAGAATCAACACCCATTGCAATATCTGCAGATTGTTCGTGAAGAAGAATCTCTACTTTTGCTTTTTGCCAATGGAACCCTTCTTGCTCATAACCGATTTTCTTTACAGTTTCGCGAGCAATCTGTTCAATCCTTTCTTTACTTACAACTTCAGGGCAACGAACCTCACCCAATACAATTATACGGTTAGTAGTAACCACAGTTTCAGCAGCCACACGTGACTCAGGGTAAATTCCCAAGTACTCATCAACGACTGCATCAGAAATCTGGTCACAAATTTTATCAGGGTGGCCTTCAGACACTGATTCACTAGTGAATAAATATTCATTCCTTTTAGTTGCTGATTTTATCTCACCAAAGATAATTTCATCTTTTCTTAAAGCCATTGGAAACCCCACTTTTACCTCATAAATACGACATGTAGAGGTCATATACGACAACCACATATTTATCAAGGCATTTGTTCCTCTAACAATGACTTATTTGGGACAGATAAAGAGTTTTTTTATTAGCACCTGTAATACCCCAGCTAAAAAATTTGATTAAAATAACTACCAGCTTTTCCACTATTCTGCTAAGGTTCCAGAATGAAAATAAATCTCTCAAAAAAGAAAATCGTCCTGGCGTTGTTTGTTACAGCTATTGTTGTACTGGCTATTGTTTTATGGCGAATCGGCTACCAAAACCCGCTGACTAAACAAATAAAACAATCCCTTGAAGCAAAAGGAATTACGGTAGAGTCTCTAAAACTTGATAAATTTGGTGCTGAAGAAGCTGTATTCTCCGATATAAAACTAGGTACTGAACAACTATTTAGTTTAAAAAACCTTACTGCAAAATACACACCCAGTGGTTTATTTGCCGGATATTTACAAAGCATCAGTGCAAATAGCGCTGATATCAAGCTTTATACAGCTGATGGTAAGTGGCAAGTGGGCGGATTAGAAACACTGGCACAAAGCGAATCAAAAGCCGGCACTCAAAAGCTTTTTGATAACGTACAAATAAAGCAACAATTGCCGCAAGAGATCAATGTTAATCAGGCAAATATTAGCATTGCCGAACCGAACTGGTCACTGGATACTAGTGTTAATTTATCGTATAATGCAGAACCATCACCTAATGTAAGACTGACAGGAAATTCTTTATCCCTGCATGCAAAACCATATAGAATATCAACTGGTGCAATAGATGCAAAAGCATCTCTTGCTGATAACAAATGGGCTGGAAATCTTACAGTTGAGGGTATTTTTATCGAAGGTGTTGGTGATGATGCGTTACCACCATTTAAACTTGATTCAAAATTTTCTGCTGATGAAGAAAATTTCTCAGCTAGCTTTAGTTTAAAGGATAGTGAAAATACCAGGAAAGCCGTGATAGAAATAAACTTTCCGGTTAATAACCCGAAATCAGGGAACCTAATTATAAAAGAAGCCAAGTTTCCATGGGGTGGTGGTGTAATTCTGGCAAAATCTATCACTATACCACTTACAATGGATAAGCCATTACCTATCTTAATTGAGGTACAAAATGTTGACCTCACCGCCCTGCTTGGCAAAATAAGTGGCGATAAAATAACAGGAACAGGCAAAATAAGCGGTACATTGCCCCTAACTTACTTCCCAGATAGCAGCATAACATTACAAGAAGGCACTGCACAAGCTTTGGAAGCCGGAATTATCTCTGTTCCTCCTTCTATGCTGCCAGGTGATAACCAGCAATTATCCGTTGCCCGCGCCGCCCTTGAAAATTTTCACTATACTAGCCTGAAAATTGGGGTATACTCCGGCGAAAATAATAAATCGGTTATCCAACTCAGCCTGCAGGGAAATAATCCTGATGCACTAGAAGGGCGGCCGGTAAATTTAAATGTGAATCTGGCAGGTGATGTTATGCAGTTATTGCAACAGAGCTTACTGCCTTTTAACGATTTTAAAAAATTACTTGAGGTAAAGAGTACAGAATGAAAAAATTACTTCCTCTATTCTTGGTAATATCTATAGCTGCCTGCACACCTAAAATACAAGTACAGGCTCCTGATAAACCAATCGATATAAATCTTAACATCAATATTGAGCACCGCGTAAAAGTGGAAATAGAGAAAGATGTTAAAAAGGCAATTACGAAAAACCCTGATATTTTCTAATAACGAGGTATATAATGAGATTAATATATTCAGCTATAATTGCAGTTTTACTTAGCACAACATCTGCTTTTGCACTTGACCTGCAACAAGCACGTTCTGAAGGCCTGATAAAAGAAAATCCAGATGGATATATCAGCGCAGCCAAATCAAGCCCAGAAGTGCAAGAGCTGGTAAAGGACGTAAATGAAAAACGCAAAGCAGAATACACGCGTATTTCTAAAGAAAACGGTCAGCCGGTTGATGTAGTTGCAAAACTTGCAGCTGAACAAATTAAAGCAAAAGCGAAATAATTATATGATAGAAAAAGTAATAGAACGTGGTTTATTTGCCAGCCGCTGGTTAATGGCACCTTTTTATGTAGGGCTTGTTGGAGCATTAGTAGTTCTTCTTTTCAGCTTTATGCAGGAGCTAATACATTTTATTACCAGCATTCCTAACATTACACAAAATGATGCAGTGCTTGGTGTGCTATCGCTAATTGATCTTTCATTAGCAGGCAACCTGTTGGTAATTGTAATTTTCTCAGGTTACGAAAACTTCGTATCTAAACTTGATTTAGGTAAGCATGTTGATCAGCCAGAGTGGCTCGGCTCTATTGACTTTTCTGCATTAAAGCTAAAGCTAATTGCCTCGATAGTAGCAATATCTGGAATCCACCTGTTAAAAGTTTTCATGGACGTGGATAAAGTATCTGAAAACCAGATTAAATGGATGCTGATAATTCACGTTGTTTTTGTCCTGTCAGGAGTACTTCTTGCCCTTATGGACAGAATATCAGCAAGCACTAAAGCTTTGAAGGACAAGTAATTACAGTTCCAGTCATAATCTAGCGTCATTCTGGAATGCTAGAAAATATTAGGGCATTCTTAGTCCTTAGATTTTCTTATATCCAGGATCCAGGTCTTTTTAAATAAGAACACCTGGATCCTGGATAGCTCGATTTTCTTACTACTCGTGCCTCGTAGAGAAAATCGACTTTAATAAATTTCAAATCAAGTCCCTACTCAATACTACTCCAGGTTCTTTGCCTTTTCCAAATGGCTAACTATACCTTTTCGCAAATTGGTAAGATGAGTTTTTAAAGCTGGCTTACTTACGTGCTTCAACAATGTATTGTCTATTAAATCAAGCGCCTCATTATGCCCTTTGATTATAACATCAATATAAGCCCTATTAAATTCATCCCCTTCCACTTGAATTAAACCGGCGAGTTCACCAACACTTTTATTAGAAAATTCCTCTACTCCTTCAGTATATGCAGGGGATATGCCATTTTTTTGGCCAAGCCGCATTGTCTCCACTGCATTTTTTCCATGCTCAGTGCGCAGCATTTTAACATATTCACCAAGTTCCCTACTAATTGGTTTATCTTCCGTTATATCAGCAGCCTTAACTGCATTGGCATCAATCGCAATAATATAGCTTAAGATTTCCGCATCGTTATAATTTTGTTCAGCTGCTACCCTCCTTGGCGCACCAACAATATTTGGCCTATCAGGAAAGCGCGCAGACTCATCAGATGGTGTAAATTGCAGTTCATTAAAATAAGGTGATTTTGCTCCCAATAAATTCTGGACCACCATATCACCATACGCCCTTCGCGCCTGCTCTGCTGTCTTTTTTCCCGTTATAATGTCGTAATTAAGATTTAAGGTAATGATATTATTTTTCTCTGAATTACTACGCGTAGAAATCTCTCCTGTCGTTCTATTTACTACATTACTCCCATTGAAGGTTACCAGATCATCAATTTTATCGATTGGCACCTTATACTCAACTGTATGCTCTATAAAATCAGTATGCGGCTTAGGAAAATCATGTACGATTTCTTCTTTACAAATCACTATCCTTTTAAATGCACCAGGTTTTTTCCATACCAATTTATCATTGGTGTATTGCTGCGGCATGCCATATTTTTTGATCGTTTCGTAAGCTACAAATCTTGGTCTTTCAGGCCAATCTGCCAGCATTTTTTCGAAGGATAATTGCTCTTTTTCTTCAGTCATGATAACTGCGGTTATATTAGCCTGCTGCTTGTCGCGCTTGTGATGTGACTGGCATCCAGAGAGGATAGTAGCACCTAACATACTAAAAATAATAAGCTTATGCGTTTTCATCACCATATTTCATACCCCTATCTTAATTTTACTTAACGCGAAGATGAACTCATAGTAATCACGCAAGAATAAAGAATCGAGGTGAAGGATAATTTGAAATATAATTAGATTATAGTTTTCCAGTGCGAAGAAAATACTTGCAACTCTCTTACAACTTTATTTTTTTCTACCCTACTTGACTTTGGACTATATCCTTTAAATCTGCGCTTCCCATCGTGCGAATATTTTTTAAGGGGGGAGCTTACATAAGGGGTTCTAACCGTGGTATAATAGGCCTGTATTACCTTTAACAAAAGGAGATTATCATGACTGAAGAAGAACTAGCAGATTGGTACAGGGAAGATGTTATAAACCTGCATGAGGTGGTTACCCATCTTGTTAAACGCCTGAAAAGCGAAATATTAGACGGCGTAGTGCCAGAAGGACAAGAACCGCTATTAAAGAAGTATGATGGGGCGCAGTTGGCTCAAAAGCTAAGCAACATGCTGAAAAGATTATTCGATATGGATATAAATATTTCAACAGTGCATGATTCTGGTTCATTTTCTTATATTTTAGCAAAACACTCGAAGGGGTGAAGTGTGTACTAGATGGCTTGGGTAATGGGATCCGAACTTAAGGTATAGGATAATTTTCTATTCCTTATATCATCCTTATTTTTAGTCCTTATTTTTAGCCTAGAAGGCGGTCGCCACCCGAAGACGAAGGGCGAAGTGTGGCTGGGGTGGGAGGGATCGAACCTCCGAATGACGGTATCAAAAACCGTTGCCTTACCGCTTGGCGACACCCCAATAAAGGAAGTGCAATCTAATAAGGTAATTTAACTGAAGTTTCAACCCATTTAAGAAAATCTTTATTACCATCATCCACTTTTATGGACAGGATGGCTGGGCAGTCATAAGAATGCAACTCTTTTGCTCTTTTAATGACACTTGCAACTAAATTATCTGATGTTTTTGCAATTATTATTGCTTCAGCTTCTTGCTTTATCTGTCCGTCCCATTTATAAATGGAAGTCATATTCTCAATGATATTTGCACAAGCTACCAGATTTTCATTCACCAATGCGGTGGATAACTGGAGAGCCTCTATCTTTGAGCCGTGTGTAATGTATATAACACGCATAATAAAACCGCAGGTAGCAATTGTTCTATTCAAACTTATACATAAAGATTTGGGAACGACAAATGCTAAATTTAAAAGAAACAGTAATTCTAGGTCAAGATGCAAAACGCGTTGAAGTATTAACAAGAGTTAGTACACGTGCTCGCAGAATCACAGTTAGAGTAAGCGCACAAAGTGGCGTTGAATTAGTGATACCGAAGCGAGTTAGTTTAAAAAAGGCAATGGACTTCCTCTATAGCAAGGAAGATTGGATACTCCATAAAAAAAGCCTAACGCCAGAGGCAGTACCTTTTAAAGATGGGGCAGAAATTCCAATTCAGGGAAAAATATATACTATCCGCCATAGTGGAGAATTACGTGGCATTACTCATATTGAAGGTCGTGAGTTAATTGTATCGGGTCCAAAAAATTCTATCGAACGTAAAGTGCAAACTTTCCTGGAAGAAATGGCCAAGAAAAAAATCACCGCACGTGCTAATATAGAAGCTGAAAAACTTGGCGTGCAATACAGCAGAATAACTATCCGCGACACTACAACCCGCTGGGGAAGTTGCTCGGCTAGCCGCGCTTTGTCATTCTCATGGCGCCTGATAATGGCACCAAAGGAAGTTTTAGATTATGTGGCCGCACATGAAATCGCCCATATACGTGAGATGAACCATAGCAAAAAATTCTGGAATATCGTTGCAAAGCTTTATCCTAATTATAATAAAGCCAGGCAGTGGCTTAGGGATCAGGGTTCGACGCTGTATGTTTATGGGTGAGAGTGAGAATCTAGAATCTAATATTCTAGATTCTACTTAAGCCGCCCTAACCCTTACATTATGGTTAAGTGCACTGTGTCCTTTACCAAATCCTTGTGAGGTTTTGATGCCTTCGAGTACATATTCCTTTGCGGTGATGATGCTGTCGCGAAGTGGCTTGCCTTGCGCTAATCCGCAAGCAATAGCAGAAGCCAATGTGCATCCAGTGCCATGAGTGTTGGTAGTGTTAATACGGTCGCTTTCAAAAATTTCTTTATATCCATCATGCGACATTAAAATATCGGAGACTACATCTGAGTGCCCATGGCCGCCTTTTACCAGAACTGCTGCAGCACCACTTTCTAAGATTTTTTCTGCTGCAAAAAACATATCCAAAACCCTATCAATTTTTTGGCCAGATAATATTTCAGCTTCTGGAATATTCGGAGTAACTAAAGTTGCTTTGGGTAATAACAGACTTTTTAAAGCCTCAACTGCATCAGACTCCTGCAATAAATCACCGCTTGTTGCAACCATAACAGGATCGAGAACCAATGGGATATCCCTATACGAATCTAAGACATTTGCTACAGCATTAATCACCCGCGCATTATGTAACATGCCAGTTTTTACAACATCTGCCCCGATGTCAGATAACACAAGTTCCATCTGCTGTTTTACGAAATCAGGGAAAACTTCCATAATGCCAAAAACGCCTTGAGTATTTTGCGCCGTAAGTGCAGTTATCGCTGTTGCCGCATAGCCACCTAGCATAGTGATAGTTTTTATATCTGCCTGGATACCAGCACCACCACCGGAATCAGAACCTGCCACTACTAAAACTCGGCCTTGCATTTTTGTTCTCCCTTTTAATAGTGTAACAGTATAACGGTATAACAGAATAATTTACCGTTACACCGTTACCCTGTTATACTGTTACGCTCAATTACACTCCCACCACTGTTCTTATCGCTATCATTATATTATCGACTGATTTACTCCCACCACTGTTCTTATCGCTATCATTATATTATCGACTGATTTATTAACCATGATTTCGTCCACTCCTTCAGCCATTACGCGAATAAGTGGCTCAGTACCCGATTTTCTAATCAGCACCCTGCCTTTGTCTTTTATGTGCTCTTCCGCTTCAGCGATGGCTTTTTTCACATCAGCATGTTCAAGCGGGTTGTGCTTGCCGTAACGGATATTTTTCAGCACTTGCGGATAAGGGTTAAATACATTACAAACTTCACTTGCTTTTTTATTTTGTTCAACCATCACAGCTAAAATCTGTAGGGCAGCAATTAAACCATCGCCAGTAGTTACATGGTCACGCATGATGATATGACCGCTTTGTTCACCACCTACATTATAACCATTTTCGCGCATAAATTGCGATACGTATCTATCGCCAACTTGCGTGCGTTTCAGATGCAAACTAATAGATTCAAGGTATTTTTCCAGTGCCATATTCGACATTGACGTTGCAACTACACCACCACCTGTTAAATGGCCCAAATCCAGCTGACGTTTGGCAATAACCGCAAGTATCTGATCACCATCAATTATCTTTCCGTTTTCATCGCAGATGCAAATCCGGTCAGCATCACCATCTAAAGCTATACCGATATCAGCACCTTGTTTTATTACTTCTTCGCACATAAGCTCTGGCGCTGTTGATCCGCAATTATCGTTAATGTTGAAGCCGTTTGGATCAACACCAAGCGGGATAACTTCGGCCTCTAACTCCCATAGGACTGTTGGGGCAATTTTGTAGGCGGCGCCGTTGGCGCAATCGACTACGATTTTCAAACCGGCAAGTTTTTGCCGTTTAGGGAAAGTCATTTTGGCAAATTCGATGTAGCGGCCTTGCGCGTCATCAAGCCTTTTTGCGCGGCCTAAGTTACCCGGAGCTGCAAGTTTTATCGGTATAATGCCTTGCATCCTTTTTTCGATTTCCAGCTCCACCTCGTCAGAGAGTTTCAGGCCAATTTTATCGAATAATTTAATGCCGTTATCATGGTAAGGATTGTGGGATGCTGATATCATTACGCCTAAATCAGCGCGTAATGATCGCGTCATCATCGCAACAGCTGGTGTTGGCATAGGGCCGATTAAAACCACATCCATTCCGGCAGAAATAAAACCTGCAGTCAGCGCCGGCTCAATCATATAGCCTGAAAGTCTGGTATCCTTACCAATCACCACTTTGTGCCTGTGGTCACCATCTATGAAATAAGAACCAGCTGCCTGCCCCACTTTTAAGGCAATTTCAGGGCTCAAGTCTTCCGTATTGGCCGTTCCGCGTATCCCATCTGTCCCGAAATATCTTCTTTCCAATTAATGCTCCATCATAAAAAGTATGAGATATTTATAGCATAAGATTTGGAAAGATGAAGCGTAAAAGGGGTAAAAGTACAAGGGCACAAATATATTTAGGAGGTTGCAGTTGGAGGCTCCTTCTCCCGTGGGAGAAGGTTGGGATGAGGGGGCGGTGAACTATCAATAAGCCCTTTGGTTTTATTGAAACTTTTTCGCCCACTCACCCTAGCCCCCTCCCCACGGGAGAGGGGATCATGGTAACCTTCAGTAGCTACTTTCTCGACCTAAGCGGCGTATATTTCCTGAGCGTATGCCCTGTGTAAAGCTGACGTGGACGGCCGATTTTTTGCTCTGGGTCTTCAATCATTTCCTTCCACTGCGCTACCCAGCCTGCTGTTCTGGCAATGGCAAAAAGCACCGTAAACATGGTCGCCGGGATTCCCATGGCTTTGTAGATAATGCCCGAGTAGAAATCAACATTTGGATAAAGCTTGCGCTCAATGAAATACTCATCAGTTAAGGCAATTTCCTCAAGTTTCAAGGCAATATCCAGTCTTGTATCTTGCTTGCCTAGTTCTTTTAGTACTTCATGGCAGGTTTTGCGTAATACTGAAGCACGCGGATCGTAATTTTTATAAACACGGTGGCCAAAGCCCATTAGGCGGAATGGATCGTTTTTATCTTTGGCTTTTTTAATAAACTCAGGAATGTTCTGCCAATTTGGTCGAGCATATTGATAACCGCTTCGTTCGCACCGCCATGGGCAGGCCCCCAAAGGGAAGCAATTCCGGCACTGATACAGGCAAATGGGTTTGCTCCAGTTGAGCCTGCTAATCTTACTGTTGAAGTGGAAGCATTTTGCTCGTGGTCAGCGTGTAAGATGAAAATCATATCCATCGCTTTGGCCAAAACTGGGCTTACTTTATAAGGCTCGGCCGGGACGGCAAATAGCATATGGAGGAAATTTGCGGTAAAATCGAGGTCATTACGCGGATAGATAAATGGCTGGCCGATTGAGTATTTATGCGCCATTGCTGCAAGTGTAGGTATTTTGGCAATCATACGTAGCGCCGAAAGTTCGCGCTGCTCAGGGTCACGGATATCCAGCGAATCGTGATAGAATGCCGAAAGTGATGAAAACGCGCCAGACATAATCGCCATCGGGTGCGAATAGCGCGGATAACCACGGTATAAGAACTGCAATTGCTCATGCACCATAGTGTGATGCTGGATTTTGTTGGCGAATGTCGTGTATTCTTTTTTATTAGGCAATTCGCCGTATAACAGTAGATAACATACTTCCAGATAATTACTTTTTTTGGCAAGCTCAGCTATATCATAACCGCGATAACGCAGGATTCCCTCTTCCCCATCTATATAGGTAATTTTTGATTCACAAGCGGCGGTGGACATAAACCCGGGGTCATAGGTAAAACAGCCTGAATCTTTATAGAGTGCGGAAACGTCAATTACATCAGGCCCTTCAGTGCCAGTCTTGACAGAGAATTTCAGGTCTTTACTCACGCCATCGATGGATAATTTAGCGAATTTTTCCTTGGGTGGGGCAACCTTTTTAACCATTTTTAGGCCTCTCTTTGTAAACCATTGAATAGTGTTAGAGCATAGTCAACTAATGGTTATAGTGCAAGAGTTAGAACTCTAAAACATTAGAAAATAGGAATTTTTAGAACTTTTCTTAATTTCTTAATTCTAAAGTTCTATAGTTCCTACTTCATACCTACCAAGGTAATACGGCTGATCACTTCACCCTTACACAAGTCATAAACAATAACCTGCTGCTGGATAGAAGCTGTTACGGCGTTAAAGGTAAGATGATTACCTTCGGTAATGGCACTGACTGATGGCGTCACTTGTTTGCTTGTTACAATGGTAAGGGTGTTGTTATTGGTAGTGGCGCTGATTACTTCACTATTTACCTGAATATCTGCGTCTTTATAATTACACACCACTTCAGGCTTTGCCGGTTCTATTTCGACCGTTTTTTTGATTTCTATCGGCATTTCCACCCGTTCCACTGATTGTGAACGTTGCAATATAGCTATAAATAAGGCTATAGTACCCACCACAAGGACTATACCCATTGTAATAACAACAGTTTTTAGGACTTTTAGGCTTTTTTCTTCATTCGACATAGCAGACTCCAATGAGTAACGAAATAACACATAACCTATTAGTAAGCGATAAGGAACAGGGAATCCGGCTCGATAAATTTATCGCAACCCGCTTACCTGATATCTCACGCACACGCATAAAAACATTAATCGAAAGTAACAGCGTTCGCTTATCTGGCAATAACATAACTGACTGCTCATACCGTGTCAAATCTGGTGAGGAAATTGAAATAACAATACCCCAAGCGGCAGAATCAGATATGCGCGCCAATGACGAAATAAAATTAAACATCGTTTATGAAGATGATGAGTTTTTGATAATCGATAAACAAGCAGGCTTGACCGTTCACCCAGGGGCTGGCAACCATGATGAAACTATGGCCAATGCGTTAATGGCTTATTGCGGCGATACGCTTTCGGGCGTGGGTGGAGTGGCAAGGCCGGGGATTGTGCATCGTCTGGATAAAGATACCAGCGGTCTAATATTGGTCGCAAAAACCGATCGGGCACATCATAGCCTTTCAGAACAAATTGCAGAGAGGACACTGACGAGAATGTATCTGGCTGTGTGCTGGGGAGTGCCAAAGCCGCATATAGGCACTATCGAAAATTATATCGGGCGCAACCCGAAAAACCGCCTAAAAATGATGGTAACAGACAACGAGACTGGCAAGGTAGCAATTACACATTATACAGTTAAAAAAATATATGGCGGCGGAGTGGCAAGCCTGGTAGAATGTAGGTTACAAACGGGTCGTACCCACCAGATACGCGTACATATGACAGAATTGGGACATCCACTAATCGGCGACCCGTTATATGGAAAGCGAAACAATACAAAAATGAAGCTTATATCTGAGGCATTACGGCTGTTTTTAAAGGATTTTGACAGGCAAGCACTACACTCTTATTTACTGGGGGTTGAACACCCGGTGACCAATGACTATATAGAGATGAAAAGTGAATTGCCTGAGGATATGAAGGAATTGGTGAGGTTGTTGGAGGGATGAAGTTTAGCTCCACACACCGCACGTAACAAAGTAGAGATGCGGGTTCCTATAAAAAGCTGAAGGGCTTAGTGCACCCCTTGAATGTTGAGTAACTAAGTGCTATAATTCTCCTTAATAAAGTTTAGGTAGGTAAAATGACTACAAAGACTATGACATTACCAGTTTTAAGTGGAGATTTAACACTTTCGAGCTATCTCGAAAAAGTAAATAAATTGCCTTACTTAACACCAGAAGAAGAACTTTCTTTAGCGAATGATTTTAGCCTGACGGGTAATGTTGAAGCTGCCCACAAATTAGTTACCAGCCACTTGCGTTTGGTGGTGAAAATTGCTGCCGGTTTCCGCAACTACGGCCTGCCAATGCTTGAGCTGATTTCTGAAGGGAATATTGGCTTGATGCAGGCAGTAAAAAAATTCGATGCATCTAAGGGATTCCGTCTTTCTACTTATGCTATGTGGTGGATTAAAGCTGCCATGCAGGAATATGTTTTGCACTCATGGTCGCTAGTAAAAATTGGAACTACTGCGGCGCAGAAGAAATTATTTTTTAATTTGCGTAAAATTAAAAGCCGTTTAGAGAAAATTGACAACAGATCACTTTCACCAAAAGAAATTGCACAAATAGCACAAGAGCTGGATGTTTCTGAACGCGAGGTGATGGATATGGATAGCCGCTTATCGCAAGCTGACCAATCACTAAACGCTCCGATTATGCGTGATGAAGAAGCTGGCGAGATGATTGATTTGATACCAGCTCGCGATCCTGGTTATGATGTAGTTCTGGCCGAAAACCAGGATATGAAACGAAAAAAAGCTATGCTTGTTCATGCTATGAGCACTCTAAATGAGCGTGAGCGTGAGATTATTACTGCACGCCGTTTGCAAGAAGAGCCTGCTACACTGGAAGATTTAAGCAAAGCTTATAATATTTCGCGTGAGCGTGTGCGTCAGATTGAAAATAGAGCAATGGAGAAATTGCAGGCTGCTGTAACTAATTAATTCTACAGCTTTGCTTTAATTACATTAGATTTACGTTCCTCTTGAACATTTTCTACCCATAGAAAAGTATTTTTCTTCTTGCCATTATCTCTGTTCGAACCGAATTTAATACTTGTTTTACTAGAATCAAATTCATCATTTTCTACATCATGGAACTTTGTAACATCTAAAGTCCAGGCAAAATTCTTTTCTTTTTCAGCACCAGTTTTTCTACGGTAAAACGCTTCTGATCTTTCACTGTTTTTACCAGATTTCCATGTCAAATTTACATAGCCATGTCTTGCATAGTGCTCAGCTACCTGCTTCATAAATACTTCCATCAACCCATTACCCTGGTATTCTGGTAAACAAGCTATGTTGCTAACGTTACCACAGCGTTTTGGAGCATGCTTCATCACCAGAACGTCTTGTACGCATATAAACGCAACTGGCTTAGGTTCCTTTTTCCCCTCTGCAGTCTTTACTCTTTTTAACATTACAAACTGAGTATAATTAGTATTATAAGTAGCATCGTCAATAGTTTGCCTATACTCTTCTTTAGTCATGCCAGGATTAAGAACCTTTGCAACTTCATAAGTTTTATACATATCTTCTTTTTTAGTATAAATTTTGCATACATAAGTTCCCATTGGCGTTCTCCAATTAGTAATACAAATCGATTGCCACTTGCATGTGTAAGATAATAAAGCTACTGCTCTACCATAGAAGATAATTCTAACCACCTTAGCTCTGCTTTTTCAAGAGCATCTTCTGCTTTGGCTAATTTTTTAGCAGTTTTATCAAATTCTTCCGGCTTTTTAGTATATAAATCCGGATTGCACATTATGTGGTGCAGGGCTTTTATTTCTTTTTCCAGCTCTGAAATATCTTCGGGTAAATTATCAAGTTCATGTTGCAGTTTATATGATAACTTTTTCTTTTCAGCTTTTTCAGGAACCGGTTCTTTCTTTGTTTTTATAGGCGCAGTATCATTTTTTTGGCCTTTATATTTTTCAGGATAGCGCCTTTCCCTCTCCTCTAAATAATCGCTATAGCCGCCTATGTATCCTTCAACTTCGCCATCACCCTCGAAAGCGAGAACTTTGGTTACTGTCTGGTCGAGGAAGTCGCGGTCGTGACTTACCACAAACAATGTACCCTGATAATGCGACAATGCCTCTTCCAGCATTTCAAGCGTATCCATATCAAGGTCGTTAGTAGGTTCATCCAGAATCATAAAACTGCCTGGGCTTGCCAATACTTTAGCTAGCATCAGGCGGTTTTTCTGGCCACCTGAAAGTGTGCCAACCAAATTACGGGCATCTGCCGGGTCAAACATAAAATCTTTTAGATACCCGCATACGTGACGCTGGGCGCCACCTACTTCAACGTAGTCACCACCATCTGGGCATAAGGTTCCCCAAAGGCTCCGCTGTGGATTTAAGTCTTGTCTCTTTTGATCGAAATATGAAATCTGTACGGTTTTGGCCAGTTTCACAGTTCCCATGTCAGGCTGCTCTTCACCTATTAATAATTTTAAGAAGGTAGTTTTTCCTGAGCCGTTCTTGCCAAGGATACCAATCCTATCACCACGCAAAACACGGAAATTAAATTTATCTAAAATGGTTTTTTCCTTACCATCCCTTACATATTTTTTACAAACCTTGTGGAACTCAACAATCATTTTTGATGCTTGTGATGCCTCTAGTGGCTCAAGCTCAACTTTGCGCATTACTTTGTTGAATGAACTTTTATCGGCTTTCAGTTTATCCCGCGCTTTCTTCATTTCTTCCAAGCGGCGGACATTACGCTTCCTACGTGCTTTCACCCCTGCTGTTGCCCATGCAACCTCTTGCGCTACCAGTTTTTCGCGCTTGGCAAGTTCGCGTTCTTCCTGTTCCAAAAGCATTTGCGACCATTCATCAAAATGCCCAAAACCACTTGGGCAAACTCGCACCTGGCTTCTATCGAGCCAAAAGACTTTATTGGAAATATTGGCAAGGAATGTTTTATCGTGGCTTACACAAAGGAATGTTCCGCGATAGTTATTTAAATATTCTTCCAGCCACTGGATTGCACCTAAATCAAGGTGGTTTGTCGGTTCATCCAGGAGCAGTATATCCGGTTCTTCCACTAATGCGCGGGCAAGGGCAGCACGACGCATCTGGCCACCGGAGAGAATTGATAGTTTATCAGTAGCATCAAGCTCTAATGGAACCGTCACCATATCTACCATGTATTTATAGTCTTCAGTTTGCTTATCCTTTGGAAGACCAGAAAAAATATATTCATATACGGTTTGTCCAGAATCTTTGGCGGTATCATCTTGTTGAAGATATCCGATTTTAATTCCCGGTTCCTGCCAGCGTTTGCCGCCATCTAGCTCTCGGGTACCGGTTATCATGTGCATGAGGGTAGTTTTACCAGCACCATTTTTACCCACCAGGCAGATTTTATCGCCCTCATGGATATTAAAGGATAAATCCTCAAACAGAGGCTTTACCCCAAAGGTGACGTATGCGTCATGAACACTCAATACTAATGGTGCGACCATAGGTTTTTCAGTTGTTTGATTATTACGCGAGTTTTAGGCATAATTGTATTAAATGTCACGCAAATAATTTTGATTTATCCATTTCTTACATTTCTAATTGCAATCCGCGTTTATAAATTATACTCATTGCTTTAGGCTTTTATTATGCCTTTAGAAATTTAACAGAGGAAAAACCATGAAAAAACTTACTTCTGCTGTATGCATAACTGCATTATTAGCTAATCTTACTGGTTGTGGCACAATTTTGCACCCTGAAAGGGTTGGACAAAGAGGTGGTGGCCAGCTTGATCCATCTATTGTGGTACTGGATGGTATTGGCTTGCTATTCTTCCTAATTCCAGGTGTAATAGCTTATGCAGTAGACTTTTCTAATGGTACTATTTACATGGGTCATGGCGGTGGTAAGAAACGCGCAGACGTTGAAAGCTTTGATACAAAAGATATGACAGCGCTACATGTTGGCAAAGAAAATCTAACTCCTGAAAAAATCAGGGAAGTTGTTAGTGCCAATGCAGGGCATGATGTTGATACGGATCACGCACAGGCTTATAAGCCAAACGGTGAGAAAGTGAAAGTTATGTAATAAAAAAGGGAGGAGATAACACTCCTCCCTTCTTCTTGTCTTTAATCCTCAAAACCTTCTAGCTACTCGCATCTTCCATTACCCCTTCCTGGGTTACCTTTCTTGTGATCGCATTTATCACCTTTTGCATCTGCCTGTGGCGATAATTGCTCTCTTTTATTAGATCCATGCGAGCTGTTGTTGCCATGCCCATTACCTTTGTTGCCATGATCATTTGAATTGTTACCCGGATTGTTGCTTGGGTTATTATTCTGTTGGCTATTACCTTCCGCATGTGGGTTATTACCGTTGTGGTTATTGCCATTATTATGCGGGTTATTGTTGAACTGGCTGTTACCATGCGGTTTATTATCATGCTTATGATAATTATTACCCTCCCAGTCCCTGCCATTATTCCTATTGTCATCACGGCCATTGTGGTTGCCATTATTCCAATCGCGTTCCTTGCGATTATCATTGCCCTGCCCTTTATTCCAATGGTCATCATAATCTTTGCGGTTATCATTATTCCTATTATTATTATGGCCAAAGATACCATCATGCTTATCGCCATATTTATTATTGCCGCTAGCAGCCGGATCTGGATCATCTGCATTTACAGTCCATTTATAGCATCCACCGCCTGACATTCCGCCACCTGCACCACAGCTATTTAACCTGAAGCATTCTGCTTCACTTCTTACACTCGCAGGAACCCATCTGAATTTCCCTGAGTAATTTTCCATCCAGTAGCAACGCTTGGTTGTGATTACTTGAATCGGCTGTGGTTGGTATACATTGTACTGCACAGTTCTCTGTACCGGCCTACCATAGTAGTAACCAGAATTATATTCATGCACATCACATGCAGTTAAAAACAAAAATGCTGTGAATCCCGCAATTACTATATTTTTTTTAAACATTTTTCCCCTCCAATAAAAGCATCATTTTCTTAACACAACGGTAAGAATTATGCAACTTGTAAAATATTATATAAAAAGGGATTTGAGTTCTGGTTGAATGAAAAATTCATAGAAAATTCGTAAGCACAATAAAAAAGGCAGGAAGCATAGTTCCTGCCTTTTTGGTTTTTGCCAATTAAATTAAAATGAGTGCCTATATGCCACCTCAAGTGCGTGTGTGTGATAATGATAGTCTGGAACATCAAAATAACGGTAACCAAAGCTAATTTTGTCATCGTCATTTAGTTTGTAATTAACACCAGCCATCAATTGATACGAGAATGCAACGTTACGCACATCATCATCAGTAGTAGCACCAATACCCGCACCAATATATGGTGCTAGTACTGTTGTATTATTAAAATCATAATACCCATTAAAGCTGGCTGTTATTGTGTCTATCCTATCTTTAGCATAAACACCTCTTAATTTAAAATGGTCAGTACGGTATTTACCCTCAATTTCAGTCCTAAAATTATCGCTAACATTGTGACCAAGAGCCAAGCCAATACCATAACCGTTTTTGTGCTTATAATGTGCCCCTTGAGAGTTAGATACTAAATCACTTCTATTACTTAATATAGACTGTGTAAGATATTCTCCATTTATACTAAAATATGATTTATAAGCATCACTTGTGTGTGTGGTGTTACGATATCTAGTATCATCTCTGCTCTTGTCATGACCGACACCTTTATTCTTTTCATAACGAGTACCACTTTTTTGCCTTTTGTCGCTTGGGTCAGCAGCATTGACAGAAATTGGCACAAGTAATGCCATACCTAAAGTTAATAATTTTTTCATTTGCACCTCCAACTAGTTAATTAGTGAGTAAAAACAAAGTTCATTAAACCATATTGTAACTTAGTTCATACGGCGTATGTTCTCAATGTGGAGAAGTCCTGAAAAACATTTAGAATGGGTAGTGTCTCGGTTTGAAATTTATCAACGATCTCCACACCCCGTAAAAATTCTATCTGCTAGTCTTTATCGTAATAAAAAGTCTCACGATACTACCTTAAAACGAGTAATATTGGTTTTTAGAATGAATGCTTGTAGCCAATCTCAATTGCATGAGTTTCGTATGTATATTTATCTTTTATATCTGTGCCGAAAAAAATATTACGACTATCAATAGTTTCTAATGTAGTAAAGTAACGGTAACCTAAATTAATTGTATTGTTTTCATCTATATTTAAATTAATTCCTGTCATTAATTGATATGAGAATGGATTACCATTATTAACCTCAATCATATTACTATTTGACGTAGCTCCAATACCAGCTCCAATATATGGAGAGAATTGCTTATCAGCAAAAAAGTCATAATAACCATTTAACATTGCTGTAACATTATGAAATGTAATCTCAGAATATTTTGTGGCCTTAGAATTTATAAGTTCAGTATCGTTATAACGATATACGAATTCAACTTCAGTTCTGATACTATCAGTCAAATTATAACCTACTGCTAGACCTAAGCCATAACCGACATCAGATTTTATTTTACCAGTTTCAAGGTGATTTGGACCAAGATAAGTTGTGTAACCAATATTGGGAGTAACAAGGCCTTCGCCATGTATCCCAACATAAAATTTCCCTGCATCACCAGCGCTAGTAGAAAATGGAAAAGTAACTAGTACTAATAATTTTAATAATAATTTATTCATTTCATTCACCCAATATTCTATTCAAAGCAAACTAGAGTTGTATAGAAGGAAAAATTAGTTTGATATTAGGAAGAATAAGGATGGTGGTAATTACAGATAAAAAAAATCCCCGCAATTATGAAATAATTGCGGGGATTTTGTTAGTTTTTGCTTGGTAGTTAGAATGAATATCTATAACCAACTTCAACTGAGTGAGTATCATACTCATAATCTGGCATACTGAAATAACGGTAACCAACGTTAATTTTGCTGGCTTCATCCAGTTTGTAAGCAACACCAGTCATCAATTGGTATGAGAAAGCCGTATCTGTTGCATCAGTGTCTGTAGTAGCACCGATACCCGCACCAACATAAGGAACAAATGCAGTTGTATTATTGAAATCGTAATAAGCATTCGCGCTAGCTGTTAGTGTTTCTAGTGTAGCTGTTTCTTTAATCGGGAAGCCAAGGAAGTTACCAGTAACTTTTATATCA
>JAJONM010000133.1 GCA_021323415.1 Rickettsiaceae bacterium | reverse complement strand
AAACTTTATCAAGAAACTTATGTAGGCCATTTAGAAAACGGCGCTAAATTTGATGAAAATTTCGCTAGCATCAAAGAACAATCGCCTGCATTAGCGGCAACTTTGTGCTTGATGCATGGCATTAAATTGCGCGAAGCTCACCATTATGAAAAAGCACAGGAATATTTTGCGCAATTCAAACAATGGGCTACAACACAATGCATGCCAGAAGATATTCAAGACCAATTAATTCGTGATTTGAAATCTCCTTTTAATGAAATGACGTCTGCGGAATACACAAAACTTTGCGAAGCTAAAATTGAAAGCCTTGGTTCAGAACAAGTACTAAAAATTTGGTATGCTTTGGAAGACCAGTTTTCTGATCCCGTTTTACGTAAAGAGAAATTTCTACAAACCCTGCAACAATTCCCTGCAACAAAAAGCATTCTATGATGCAGTCAATAAAATTCGCGCTGAAATTGTTGACGCTAACGACACTGCACAATTATTTATTGAAGTTGCAGATGAATTAGAACAAAAATTCTCTACGTCAGACACCGATGAAGCTGTTGATGCTTCGGTAATTCCTGATATCAGCGAACAAGTACGTATTGCCGTTCTTACACCACATGTAAAATTTGATAGCAAAAACCTTGTTGTCCAATTACTTCAGGTCGATAAAATTGTCTTAAACAGAGAAGTTCACTTTCAGCTTAAACATATCGGTCAATCCCAAGAACAAAAGTCTATTAAAGGATTGTCTGGAGGGATCTCTGGCGATGCACCTCCAATTGCCGCTATTGCAGAAAGGGCAACGATGCATTTAAATCCTGCTGAAACAGGTGACGAAGATGCCACCGCCAGAGAACATGCCACCAATTTTACATTTATTAATAAAGAACCAGCACCAAATCCTGATATTATTCCTCTACAAGAAGGAGAGAAAGAAATTGATTACAGAACAAGAGTAGAAGAAAAAGTTAAGCAAAGGATTCTGCAATTAAAGACTAATCCTGCTATTAAGGAATATTTAATTAAATTTCTTAATCAAAAAGCTATGTTTGGTGCATTTGGTGATTACATCATGCGCGACATAAATGCTCTCAGCACTATAACACCTGATTTAATTGGTGATTTTATAGCCTCCAAGAGTTTCGCAAGCCTTTTTGAAGGCTCTAAAAAATATACATTAGAGGTGGAAGAGAATCAAGCCATTTATACTCATGAGTTTTATTCATCTGAAACTCCTCCTACTGTAATTGGTCTCTTTCGCTTTAAAATTCTACCTGATGGCGGCGATAAAATAAAAATAATTTTGGAAAATGCTGAGATTGAAGTTTCTGCTAATACGCTTAAACCTACCTCAGTTTATGTTTCAGGAGGCAAACAAAAGCTTGTTGATTTTCCCAAACTTTTACAAGAAACGCTATGCAAACAAGCTTATAATTTTGCAGCAGCAAGTAATCAGAATATTACTATTGACCACATCACTGCTATTAAGCCTTTAGCAAAAAAATTAGAGCGATTGCTCCATCCTGAAAAAAATCAGGCTGAATTGAAAAAAATTATTCGTGAACAGTTAGAGCCGATTTGTACTAGTGAAAGCATTTTAACCGCTAATGCTTTTACCGCACTCCGCAAAACATTTACACCCGAACAGCTTTTGCAACTTAAAGACTATGCTGAATTTAACACATTTGCAATACACCTTCGTGAAGCAGATAGATATAGCCTTGTAGCTCAAATGCTTCAATATGTAAACGATATACTTAACGACAGAAAACGAACCTACCATTTTACAAAAGTTGAAATTGTAGCGCTATTAAAAAACTTACACGGCTTTGAGCCTGCATTAGTTGGCTATCATGAAGGAAGCATGTTGCAATTTGCAATGCAAGTACTTGAGGATGAACTTGAACATACTCTAAAATCTACAAATACTACCATCAAAGAGCTATTAGAAGAATTTGATTCAAATGTAAAACCTGAAGATTACAGGCACATAAGATATCAACTGCAACGCGCAGCACTTACACCACAAGTTTCTTTTGACCAAGACGGCAACCTGCTCCCTAAAGTTACAGTAGATCCATGGAGGCTGCAAGGAGCTATGAAAAGAGTAGGACGTATGATATCTTCAGAAAAAATTCTTTCTGAAAAACAAGGCACTGAAGCAGCCCAAGCGCTTGCGCGAAAGTTACCTACTGATATTTATGATCCAAAACTTGCATTTCAATTTATGGGGCCTAGACGTGTACTGGACCCAAAATTTACAGAAGATACGCCTATCACCAGAGGTGGTAATGTATTCATAAACGTAAATGGCAAAAATATTTTTGAGTTTAAAAATGAGAGTCAAAAGGCAAGATCTACGGAAGAGGCATACAGAGTTTTCAACACGGATGTACTTCCTCTTTTATTAAAGAATCTAGATCCTAGCATCATGACTTATTTAAAAGGCTTTATTGGCATGCCATTTGGCCTAACCAACCAACAAATCCCACTAAAAGTTTTAGCGGCGGATTTTGCTCTTAAATTCTTAAACCTAACCATTCCTGACGATCAAAAAGAGCTGTTTACACAGTTCTTACTGGGTACGGATAGTGAAAACTTAAACTGGAATTTCTTTATTAAAGATAAAGATAACTTAACAATCAGCGTTACCACTTCCCGCCAACAATTAATATTTAGCTTGCAAAAGCAATTAGATGGAAGAGTCTTAATTCTTCCAACACGTGTTTCATGTATTATCGCAGATAAAAAAGAACTTGGTGGCCAACAGTGCAAGCTTGAGAAGCTCAGCGGCAACGACGCCATCACCTTGTTACCATGTGAAAACAGTACCAGCGATTCATTCTCAGCTTATGATTCATGGAAAAAAGTTTATACACAAATATCATCTAAACTTCAGCAGCAGAAAGCTCTAGATTTCAATGACGTTACAGCAACATTGCTTAAAATTGAAACTTTATTATTAAAAGCGCCAGAAAACCTTACTTCAGAAGAGATTAAAAATCACCTTGCTCTCTGGGCAAACCAATTAAACTACTTGGTTAATGAAAACCAAGCATATTTAGGCGGAATATTACAGCAAGGTTTATTGCCATTGCTAACGAGCTACGATAACGGCTCAAGCCCTGACCAACCTTTAACACAAGCTTTAGACAACCTCTATTGGGAATATTTCACCAGTCAAAAATTCATTCTACCTCATCTTGAACAAATTTCTCGCCATGAAATCCTTAACCGTGAAAGCGAATCGTATGCTCAGAACCGCCCAGCCTATGCGGTCAATGCAGCCTTAAAAGAAACTTTAGAAAAACTAAGTAATGAAAGAGGCATATCACTAGCGGAGAAAAAAATCATCTCTAAAGCCATTGATGATGCAGCCTATGTACTTACAGCATCGATCCGCCATAAACCCGGTGAACTGCATATTAATGAATTATTGAATGTTTTGGCTGATGCACCTAGTTTTCAACTTACGCCAGCAAGTAACACAGCGCCAAAAGAAACAAGTCGAGATTTACCAGCTAGCGCATTAGAACAATTAAGCAAAAACTTTGAGGATTTAAAGCCATTATCTCAGAAAGCTTTAAAAGATTTATTTGTTAATATTGGGAATGACAATGCGCAAGCACCAAAAGCTCAAAGCGTTGTTAACCGTACCGCAACATACTTTCCAAAAATTGCTGTAAATATGGCTCATCACTTAGATGGAAGCCAGGTTTCAAGCATGATTAAAGGTATGCAGAAAATACAGCGCCCTTCTTATAATCAAGAAGATAAGTCAGCTACAATTGTTGCTAAAGCCGAACTTGCGCGTAGCACCGCAGAACAAACTCGCTTGTTTGGTGATGTCATTGGCGGCAAAGTTTCATTTAAAGCATGGTGGGCCGGCGCGCCATTTAATCCGTTTAAGAAACCAAAATATACCGCTGAGCAATTAAAAGATTTAATCCTTGCCGATCCAAGCTCACTAGAACAAGTGTTTTCAGTGAAGGCTAATCGGGAATTGTTTGCTAACACCCCAGCCTTTCGTGAGCTGCTAAATACATTTCTTATCTCATTAGACGATAGCAAAACAGTAAATACTATTTTTAATATTATTTCACAATATCCAGATTTACAAATTTCACC
>JAJONM010000132.1 GCA_021323415.1 Rickettsiaceae bacterium | reverse complement strand
CTGAGCATTTGAATACGTTTTTTTAAAATATCTGTAAAACGTACTAACACGGGAAATGTTAAACCCGCCTCTTTAATACGCTGAGATAACTCCACTAAGTCAATACACGTGCTACTACTCGCCCCTTTAGGACAAGCTAATAAATGACCCTGCTGATTAATATCAAAAAAACCATCACTCCATTGTGTCACAAGATAGGCTTCACGCGCTTGTTGTGCAGACCATTCATTCATAGCCCCACCTCCTTAAAATAATGCTTAAAACAAGCGAGCAAATGCTCGACCTTTACGCTGTCGCCATGCACCTTTACTATACGCATAGCCTGCCAGTAATGGCAAAGCAATCGTCGCTTCACTATAAACCATTTGCTCATGTACGACAGACACTTTGCCCCAGGAGCAGGCTTCTCGCAGTGTAGAGCCAGACAAAGCACCATCACGTTCATCGGCTACCGTGATTTGTATTGCATACTTATGCAACGGTACTTCTGCGCCTAATAATTCAGCCGCCACCACGACATCTTGTGCAAAATTCTTAGGTACTCCGCCACCGATCATCAACAACCCTGTTTCTTTGGCTTTGATTTTAAGCTGGGTAAGTTCACGAAAATCTTTCACTGAATCAATACTGCTATGTTTGTCGGGATGAGCCACTTGGTGCATCACCAAACCAAACCCCGCGCTACAATCACTGAAGGCAGGAACAAAAATAGGCACTTCTTTTTGATAGGCACGCAATACGATAGAATCTGAGTTTTTGCCATTTTTTTCGAGATAACGTCCCATTTCATGAATAAATTCGCGCGAAGAATAAGCCTTCGCGGGCAAACTATTTGCAATATCTGCAATCACGTTATCGCAGATACGAAGCTGATCTTCATCAATTAACGTATCATAAATACGGTCAATTGCTAAAGCTTGTAATTCCAAGTCATCTAACAAGGGCGAACCTTGATAATGTTTAAATCCTAGTCCTTCAAAAAAATCCTGGTCTACGATATTAGCGCCTGTGGAGACAATGACATCAATCATATTATGATCTAACAAGTCTAAAATCACTTGCTTGAGCCCCGCACTGATCAACGAGCCTGCCAGGCAAAGAATAATACCGCACTGTTCATCGCGCAGCATTTGGTCGTAAATTTTCCCGGCACGTCCTAAATTTTTCGCTTGAAAAGCAGTGCCTTCCATTGCTTCAACTAAAGAAGAAAAGTCGAATTTCTTAATATCAATATGGCGCACTTCTGTCGCCAATAGCTGGCTTTTCGTTTTTTTCATCATAAGCTCCTATTGCATGATTACAGGTAAGCATAAAGGGGAGACAATCTAATCGAAAATGATTATTTTTGCTAGGTAAATTTAACAGGAAGCTTATCAAAACTAAAAAATCAAGGGCAAGAAACTACAACCTCTCTTGCACGTCAGTATACTAAACATTATTGCAAGAGAGGTCAAGGCGGTGGTTTTTTTATTTTCTAGGCGCAGATTTATCTATTTTATCGCTAATTTCACGTTGAGTTTTATCATCTATTTTTGTATTTCCTGCCTTGGTAAGCAGCCCATGCGCTTTATAAAATGCCGCACTTGTTTTCTTTGCATCGGTCGCTTTTTTTGCTAGTTCCTCAGGAGTATGTTTTGCCACCTGCGTATCTATATAGAGCGCTGCTGCCATGGAAATAATTCCACCAACAGGTCCCATTATCGTTATTGCCGTTACAGACATCATAAATCCAACAAAAAATCCGAGAAGCTGTGACTGTAATGCTTTTTTAGTCTGTGCAATAAGAGCTTCTATTTTATATGATATAACTTCGTAGTAAGTATCCTTGGCTGTTTTACGCAAAATTTTCTGGTTATCTTCTGAGGGAACCATAATTGCAGCGGAGATAGCTTTTGCTATTGCAAGACTTTGTGGATTTAATCTAGCCTTTTCATCCGCTCGTATTGCTTGGGTGAAGGCGGTAATTTCGTCTGCCAGTTCAGTTAACTTCGCATTCATATCTGCATCTGAATCTGAAGGGCTTCTTATAGCTGTAGCAAGTGTATCTAACAATTTTAATTGCTCTAATAACTCATTATTATTACCTTGATCAAGTCTGGACTGCGACATAAAGATTTTCCTATATCACTTTTGGTAAGGTAAGTATAGTATATGAGCAACTTTTTGTTTGAAAAGGCGGGCTAATTTAAATGTCCAAATTAATCAAGGAATTGTATGTTACTTAATAGCTCTGAATCTTAAGTAGTAGAAGATAGTAATGTGGATTAGAGGCGTTTTTTGCATCGTAATCCACCAAATAAAATTGCATTATCAAAAAACTATAAGATGGATTTGATTTGGTGGATTACGATGCAAAAAACGGCGTCTAATCCACATTATTCAGATTGGTGTAACGCACGAAGATCGTCTATCAGCATACCTGTCACTTTTGCCACCGTTTGTAATGTCATGCCTTCTTTCAACAGAGCACGAGCCACTTCTGCTTTTCCTTTCTTTATTCCTTCACTTAGCCCCTCTGCTTTCCCTGCTCTAAATTTGCTAACCATCATGGTTCTTTCAGTACTCACTACATCCCAATATTCTTGATAATATTGTAACTGTCCTGGCGTATACGCAGATTCTTGCAATAATGCCGCCGCCTCTTGAATTTCATCTA
>JAJONM010000063.1 GCA_021323415.1 Rickettsiaceae bacterium | reverse complement strand
GAGCTGACACAAAAAACCACACAAATGTTTCATGATGATATGGCTGCGCTTAATTGCCTCAGGCCTAATCACGAACCACGCGCTACGGATCATATCGATGGTATGATAGAAATGTCTAAGCGCCTAATAGCAAATGGTAACGCTTATGCTGCAGAAGGGCATGTGCTCTTTTCTATAGCCACTGACCCTAAATACGGCCATCTTTCCCGCCGCTCCCGTGATGAAATGGTAGCAGGCGCACGTGTTGAAATCGCTCCATATAAAAAAGACCCCGCCGATTTCGTGTTATGGAAACCATCCAAAGATGATGAACCAGGCTGGGATAGCCCATGGGGCAGAGGACGCCCCGGCTGGCATATCGAATGCTCCGTTATGAGCACAAAATATCTCGGCACAACTTTCGATATCCACGGTGGCGGTGCTGACCTACAATTCCCTCATCATGAAAACGAAATCGCCCAAAGCTGCTGCGCCAACCCAGGTAGCCAGTTTGCGCGCTATTGGGTACATAACGGCTTCTTAAGTGTCGAAGGCGAAAAGATGAGTAAATCGCTAGGCAATTTCATCACCGTACATGATTTACTGGAAAAGGGCGTACAAGGCGAAGTTATCCGTTATGCATTGCTTGCTACACAATATAGTAAGCCACTGGATTGGAATGAAAAATCCCTGCGCGATGCCGAAAATGCCATGAAAAAATTCCATTCTATCGTCTCAAGCGGCAAATCAACCCAAGGCGCTGAAATACCACATGAATTTATCGAAAGCTTAAAGGATGATTTAAATACGCCAAAAGCAGTATCGATATTACATAAATTAGCATCAGACAATGATGCATCTACTTTAAAAGTTTGCGCTAATGCGTTGGGATTGTTACGAAACTATTCGCCAAAAGAAGAATTGGTGGATGAAGAAACCCAAAGTTATGTAGAACAGCAAATCTCCCTCCGTCTAGCCGCCCGCGCCGCCAAAAACTGGGCAGAATCCGACCGCATCCGCGATGAACTGACGGCAAAAGGTATAATTTTAGAAGATACAAAAGACGGCACTACGTGGAAACGTGGTTGAACTATAAAGCAATGACGGATACTGCCGCACCAATTATCAAATTAAAATCTAGATTCTAAATTCTAGTTTCTTGATTCTTACTTCGATCCAGTCGGAATTCCTGCCGGGAATAATTTATCCGCATTGGTAAATTCAAAGTCTCTTTTAACATATTGGTTTGCTGATCTTTTTCCGCTATGGTCTGTTAGGTTGCCTTTCTCGTCACGCAATACACTACGCTCAATAAACTCTGCCCATTTGTATTCAACCTTTTTAGCGTTAACACCAAACTGTTGCAGTGGTTCTTTGCCTTGAAATCCAGTTAAATCGAGTTTTGCATTTTGCATTATCTCAAATAAAGCACGCGAATTTTGCGAAATATATGCCACATGATTAATTTTAGAAAACAGATAGGAATAATAGTATTCAATACTTTTGTAATTGGCTTTATCGTTCTTAAGCGAGGCTTCCATACTTTCGCGCAAGTCTTTTGGAACTTTGGCGAATGGAACGCTCATAAAATTGTACATGCCATCGATAACACTTTCGATTTCTTTGTCTTTTAGGTTTTTGCCATGGCTGACTTTTTCCAATAATTTTAGCTGGTCAGATGTCATTGGGTCTTTGCCTTTACCTAGCAAAGCAAGCAGTGGGGTGCGATGTTCGTTAGTTATATAAGAGGATGATTGCTCACTTAAAAACCATTTGAAATAGCGTGGGTCGTGAGCTGTGCCGGCATTTAATTTACATTCTTTTATTAACTTGGGGTGCAATTCAATATGCGTACCAAACACACCGCGGTCTTTAAATGGGTATGTATCAAATGGGCTGCGCGTTATAAACCCAAGTGCTGCCCATCTTTGCTGAAATGGAGTAACTCCTGAAAGGGCTATATTATCAGATGCTAAGTCACGTATTGAGCGGATTGCGCTATGATCTATTAAGTTCTTTCTGGTTAGTTGTTCGGCCAGGCTTTCGGGAGAATTGCTCGATTTTATTAAGTCTTTGCAGCCGCCTTTATTTGCTGGTGTATTTGAGTAATAAGCGAATGAGTCCGAGTTTGTTTCGATAGTATTTTCAGTGAATTTTTGGACTAATGCAGGCACGATTGCCAGACACATTGACTTGGTTATCTTGCTTTTAAGCGCTGGTGCGGCAGGGAATGGAGTTGTTTTTGCAGTCAAAGATAGTACTCCTACGTGGGGTTACACTACCATTTAAATATGTTTTTATGCAATTGGGAAGAGTTTTATAATAAAATAAAGAAACGCCCCCAAAAGGAGGCGTTTCTTGCTTAACTATATTTTTTAACCGATTAACGAGAGTAAAACTCTGTTACTAGGTTTGGTTCCATTACAACTGGGTAAGGAACGTCTTCTAAAGTTGGTAACCTTAGAATTTTAGCTGTCATTTTTTTAGCATCAACTTCCAGGTATTCTGGCATTGATCTATCCTGGTTTTGAACACTTTGCAGAACCATAGGAACTTGCTGTGATTTGCCTTTAATTTCAACTACATCGCCAACTTTAACGCGGTAGCTAGGGATGTTTACATAAGAACCGTTAACTTTTACGTGCTTATGGTTTACAAATTGACGTGCTGCAAACATGCTTGGAACGAAGTTAGCGCGGAAGATAACCGTATCAAGGCGGCTTTCTAGCAGGCCAATAAGGTTTTCGTTAGTATCACCTTTTCTACGAACAGCTTCATCATAAATTTTTCTGAAGTGTTTTTCATTAATATTTGCATAATGTAGCTTTAATTGCTGTTTTGCACGCAATTGTTTGCCGTAATCAGAGATTACGCCTTTACGGCCTGCTGGACCATGTTGCCCTGGTGCGTAGTTCTTTGTATGAACCGGGCAACGAGGATTTCCGCAGACGCTAGCCAGCTGGCGACGGCATAATTTATGTTTTGCACTTATTCTTTTTGACATATTTAGTCCCAATACTTTTTAGTAAATTATATCCATAATAAAACTGAGGAAACGGTAAAATATAGATTATTCAGCGTTTGTCAAACTTTTAATTATGCCTCTTAACGTTCTTACGTCCTGCTCGGTTAAATTGGCACGAATAAACATATTTCTGATGTTTTTTACCATGCCCGGGCGCTTATCCTCAGCTTTAAAAAAGTGAGTATTATCAAGTTCTAATTCTAAATGTTCCAGCATTTTTGTAATTTCTAGCTTAGATGCAAGGCCATATTTGCCTAATTCCAGCTTTTCTGGTGAGGTAGCGTCACTAAATGTAAAGTGTTCGTAGCATAATAGTGACACTGCTTGCGCCAAATTAAGCGATGTATAAAGTGGTGATACGGGAATAGTGACGATTGCGTCGGCCATGGCAATATCTTCATTATCGAGGCCGGATTGCTCAGGGCCGAACATAATGGCGCATTTTTCACCGATTTGCTCGTTTTTATGGATTTCTTCGGCGCATTTCCTTGGTGTTACCACGGTTTTAACCATATCGCGCGGGCGGGCGGTGGTGGCATAAAGTCTTTGAATATCGTGCGCGGCATCTGCCAGTGATAAAAAAACCTGTGCATTATCAATAACTTGCTTGGCACTTTTGGCCATGTCCTCAGCTTTTGGGTTCGGCCAGCCATCGCGTGGGTTTACAAGGCGTAGATCGGTTATGCCGAAATTCAGCATAACCCGCGCTGCCGCGCCGATGTTTTCGCCCATTTGGGGTTTGATTAGTATTATTGAGGGTGGCATGTTACTTCCGCATCAGTTTATACTGCAAGCTATCCCTCAGTGCATTATATGAAGCATCGATGATGTTGGCGGAGACGCCGACTGTTGTCCAGCGGTTGCCTTTGCCGTCCTGGCTTTCGATGAGAACGCGGGTTATGGCTTCCGTGCCTACGCCGGAATTGATAATGCGCACTTTATAATCAACCAGAGTCAGATCATCCAGCTTATTATATTTGTTGGAAAGCGCTTTGCGCAGGGCCTGATCGAGAGCATTTACCGGGCCATTACCTTTAGCCGCTACCATATATTCCTCATCGCCGATGATGACGGTGACGGTGGCTTCAGATAAGGTAACCAGCTCGCCAATGGCATTCCATCGGCGCTCGTCAATCACGCGGAAATTCTTTAAGCTGAAGAAATTCGGTATATCGCCCAGTATCTTATGCGCTAGCATTTCAAAGCTGGCATCAGCATTTTCGTAAGCATAGCCTTCGCTTTCGCGCTGTTTTATTTCATCGATCAGCTTAGTTATTTTCGATTTTGGATAGCTTTCAACGTCAAAGCCGGCATCGGTCAGGCGGCTTACTATATTTGAACGTCCTGATTGATTAGAAACCAGTATTTGCCTTTTATTACCTATTAATTCCGGTTCTATATGTTCGTAGGATTTTGGGTTTTTCACCACGGCAGAAACGTGCAATCCGCCTTTATGTGCAAAGGCGGATGCCCCAACATAAGGGGCAAAACGGTTTGACGGCTTATTTAGGCGTTCATCAAGGAAATGCGAGGTTTTTGTCAAATGTTTCAGGCCTGACTCGGTTATGCCAGTTTTAAAGCCCATTTTCAGGATAAGAGTCGGAATTATCGAGATTAAATTGGCATTGCCACAGCGCTCACCAACACCATTTAATGTGCCTTGTACGTGACGCACGCCAGCGCGAACTGCAGCTAAGCTGTTGGCTACGGCGTTTTCTGTGTCGTTGTGGCAGTGTATGCCTAAGTGGTCTCCCGGTACATGCACGGTGACTTCTTTTACGATTTCCTCGATTTCAAAGGGTAGGGAACCGCCGTTGGTGTCGCACAGCACAACCCAGCGTGCGCCAGCTTCATAAGCGGTTTTTACTACTTTTAGCGCATAGACCACGTGTTTAATGCTTTCGGATATCATTTTTAGGTTTTCTTCAAGCGTAGTGCCGAGGGCTTTTAAAACGTGGAAATCCCATGTTTTTCCGACCAGGCACACTACCTTTACGCCGCTATTTAAAAGAGCCGCAAGGCCAGGGTCATTTTTCGCGCTGGTGGATGGCTTTCGGGTCATGCCAAAGGCTGAAAGCTTTGATTTCTTTAATTTTGGTGGCTTTGCTAATCTATGCCCATTTCATCAAGCTTTTTGGCGATATCCTGCTTATCGACAGCCGTAAAATCGACGCCTTCTGTTTGGGCGCCATCGCGTAGGGTGCTGTCGTATAAGTATATTCTTTCTGCCATTTTAAGTGCTTGTGTTAGTGCTTGTGTAAAGAAACGGTGATTATTACATTTACTGGTGTGAATGACAACAAAAATTAGTGGAGAGGAGGTGGAGGGGGAGTAGCCGATACTTAATATTTAGCTTTTTTTATGTAATAAATATTCGACTTTTGTTGGAGTTTGTGCTACTTTGTTGCAAAATTAATGCTAAAATGTAAATGGAGATGAAAATGGCAGAGTTCGAAACGGTAGCAGAATTAGTAGCAGTGTTAGAATTTATAAATGAAAACGAAGTTAAAAAAGATGGCGTAACAGAGGTGCGCTTGAGATTTCCAGATTATATAAAAAATGACCCGATAAGAAATGCAGTTGAAATAAAAGCATTGGCTAAATTTTTAAAAAGCAATGCGTCAATTACAAAGCTTGAACTAAGTGGCAACGGCATCGATGATGCGGGTGCTAAATATATAGCCGGAGCTTTAAAAATAAATACATCAATTACAGAACTTGATCTAGAGAACAACTATTTTGAGGAAGAGGGAACTAGAGATATAGCCGAAGCTTTAAGAACCAATACGTCAATTACACATTTCAGTTTACGTGACAACCGGATATATGGAGGTGTAAAATATATATCTGAAGCTTTAAGAACCAATACGTCAATTAAAGAGCTCAATCTTATAAACGTCTGTATGGATAATAAGGGTGCTAAATATATAGCCGGAGCTTTAAAAACTAATATGTCAATTGAATGGCTCTGGATGTTTGATAACGAAATCGACGATGCTATAAAAAATGAAATTGATGAAACAGTAGCTCGTAACAAAAAATTAAACCAACCTGAAAACATTGCCTACCAGTGCGGTGTGGTTGAAGGAGTTATTGCAGAAGCAAGTAAGACGAGCAAGATTGACCTGCCCCAAGAGATAATAAGCTATATTGCATCATTCACTAAAGATGCAAACAAAGTTGAATTACACCGCGATGCAAGAGTTTGCAAATCCGCTGCTGAAAGTGGCTCTCGCGCTAAGGCGGTTGTAGAATCCAGGAATGGCGTGAATGTAAGGCAGTAGCCGCCTGACTACCAACTCTTTATATATTTCCTCATAAAGCGTGGCAGTTTAGCTTTTATCTTCTGGCGGGTGTTATTTTCAAACTTTTCGCCCGGGCGCTCACGGAAGATTGTTGAGTGTGATTCTGTGCTTACATCTTTTTCATTGGTATAATAATAAAGTGCCATAGATTTGCGGGTCATGCCTGCTGGGCATGCCAGCTCATCAGGATGGCCGTGGTATGAATCTGAATCGGTGGTGAATACAACAACTCGGTTAAATACCGGCAGGACTTTTTTAACGCAATTTTGCATTTGTTGATCCCATAATTCTAAACAGCCGCCGTATTCTTCTTTCCAGTTTTTGTTTAGATAAATCAGCATGTTAATGCGTCTATTTAAATGCAGTTTAGAGTGCTTGTTGAAATCGGCATGGATGCCCAATTTCCCGCCCGGCATGATTTGGTGCAAACCGCCGCCTTCAAAATATGGGTCGGCAATTAAATTAGGTATACCTGTTAAGTTGCTGATAAACTTCAGGAATGTTTCTGAGTTGACGTTGTATAGAAACTGGCGGGTAAAATATGGAATCTCAGCTTCGCCGCGTGAGGCCAGTTTTATTTCCTCTTTTTTATCAAAGTTTTGCCAGTTTTTTCCACGCATTGCATCAGGCGTTGGGAACTCGTCTAGAATCCTGTCTAAAATTTCCGGGTCGAAAAAGTTATCAATTACAATATGTGGAAATGGTGAATTGTTATTATATTCTTCATAAAGGTCTTTTCCTTTGTTTAACAACCCTTCAGGTAAGAATTTTATTTCATCAGAGAAGTCAGGCTTTTTTAATGCATTTCCCATTTTTTGTACTTTATATTTGATTAATTAAAGCCATAATAAGTTAATGCAGGAAGAAAACAAGCGGCTTATTCTTTAAAAGGTTTTTCTAATTCTTTAGTACATTTCCTGTTGCCAAACGTATTGTTTTTCGTATATATTGACCGGCTTTGCAAAATTTAAAAATAGTTACAAAAATGAGTAGTTTACCTACAACGCCACCGGCATTTTACTGGTACTTTATCAAGAAACAGAAGTGGCAGTTCTTATTGGTTGGCCTGCTGCATTTAGGCTGGGCTGCGGACTGGATGCTTATGCCTTATTTTTTTA
Source organism: Rickettsiaceae bacterium (assembly GCA_021323415.1). Classification (GTDB taxonomy): domain Bacteria; phylum Pseudomonadota; class Alphaproteobacteria; order Rickettsiales; family UBA6187; genus JAJONM01. Next base: position 11,678 of record JAJONM010000063.1, on the reverse strand, counting down.
AAAATTTTGTTGCCGCTGTGATGAACTATACGGGTGACAAAGCCAATGCATGGGATGTTATTGCTTTTCCTGTTGCCTGTGTAATATTTTTCTGGGTCTTTTGTGAAATATTGTATCGCTCAACTGATTTTCTATGGTCGCGTATCTATCCTCAATTTGAGGCAAATATACGTATGGCGATGGTAGATTATATTAGCCAGCACTCGCATAAATTCTTCTCGGAGCACTTCGCGGGTGACTTAGCCAACAAAATCGACAATATACGCGATGCTGCGGTTAATATAATGCGTATGTTCCTGACATTATTCTTCCCTAGTTTTTTCGGTATAATCATCGGAACCGCCATGTTTGCCCATTTGCATCCTTTGTTCGGGATGGTTGTTTTTATATGGTTCTTTACCCACATAGCAATATGTCTGGTTTTTGCTAAAAAATGTAACAACATTGCAGATGCGCATTCGGAAAGCCGTAGCCAGATTACCGGACAAATAGTTGATCTTTTTAGTAATGTGTCATCTACCAGGTTATTTGCACACGCTCCTTGGGAAAAGAAGCGCCTGTATAATTATCAGGCAGAAGAGCAGGGGCTGCATAAAAGAGTGCTCAGCACTATATTTGGAGTGCGGGTTATTCTGGGTAGCTGGTGTTTTATAATGATGGGTTTTACCATGGTATCGCTTATGGTTTACCAGTGGCAAAGAGATGTAATCACAGCTGCGGAACTTAGTTATATATTTTATGCCGGGTGGGGAATTTGTGTAATGGCCTGGGTGTCTGGTATTGAATTGCCTAACTTATTTAAGGAGCTTGGTAAATCACGCCAGGCACTACGACCGATTAAAGCACTTCATGAAATAACTGATGTTAATAATGCTAAACAACTAATTGTAAATAAAGGTAAAATCGAATTTGATAATGTTACTTTTCATTACGCCAGGAACAACAATATTTTTAAGAATAAGAGTGTGACAATTGAAGCTGGTAGTAAGGTTGGGTTGGTTGGTTTTTCTGGTTCTGGCAAGACTACATTTGTTAACCTTATTTTGCGTATTTTCGATATAGAATCAGGGCGTATAATGATAGATGGGCAAAATATTGCTGAAGTTACGCAAGAGTCACTACGTGCTAATATTGCCTTAATTCCGCAGGACACAAGCTTATTTCACCGTAGCTTGATGGATAATATACGTTATGGACGTATTGATGCGACAGATGATGAGGTTATTGCGGCCTCTAAACAAGCGCATTGCCATGAGTTTGTTGAGAAAGTTGATGAAGGCTATAACTCTATGGTGGGCGAGAGAGGGGTAAAGCTTTCAGGTGGGCAAAGGCAGCGTATTGCTATAGCCCGTGCAATACTTAAAGATGCGCCAATTTTGATATTGGACGAGGCGACTTCGGCGCTTGATTCTGTCACAGAAAAGCTAATTTGCTTAAGGCAAAAGGGCATTATGCACATATGTGGGAAATGCAGTCTGGAGGATTCTTGCCGGAGGTGGAGGAATAATTGTTAAAACTAACTTGACTTAGTCAACTTAGTCGGGTATTATAATTATATGGAAATAATAAACGTACATGAAGCAAAAACACATTTATCGAAGCTACTTAACTTAATTGAAAAGGGGCAGGAGTTTATTATTGCAAAAAATGGTAATCCAATTGCTAAATTATCACCATTTAAAAAATCTGCAGAGCGCAAAGGTGGTCAGTTACGAGGGCTTATACATATAAATGAAGATTTTGATGATCCTTTACCAGCTAGTATATTAAATACATTTAACGGCGGCTCTGATGAATAAAAAGCTGCTGCTTGATACCCATATAATATTATGGTGGCTACAGAACCCGGAGAAATTACCGCAAAATGTTTTAGAGGAAATAAGAAACCCTTATAATAATGTTTATGTCAGTTCTGCTGCTATATGGGAAATGGCTATAAAAAAGTCTTTAGGTAAACTTAATTTTCCAGAAAATATACTGAAAGTTATAGAAAGTGATAATATAGAAATATTAGCCATAAATGCTGTTCACACTTTAAAAGTTGCAGAGCTTACATTACATCATAATGATCCGTTTGATAGGGTGCAAATTGCACAAGCAATAGAGGAAGATATGACCTTTGTTACAAAGGATAACATGATAAAGCTTTATGATTTGAAAGCGATTTTTATATAATGAACAATTATGACCTTATAATTTTTGACTGCGATGGTACATTAGTCGATAGTGAAGTGTTAAATAACAAAGCAGTGTCTGAAGGCTTGGTTTCTCTAGGCCTTACTCAATATACACCCGAATATTGTTTAGATAACCTTGCCGGTTGTAGCAGGCAATATGTTCGTGCGATTATTGAAAGGGAAGTTGGAGGCAAGGTGGATTTTGATTTGCTTGGTGCTACTATAACTGAGCGATGTTTAAAATTGCATGAATCGGAATTAACTGCAGTAGCTGGTATGGTAGGATTAGTAAGCGCTGTTCAATTGCCAAAGTGCATAGCATCTAATGGCAATAGAAAAGCGGTGTTTAATTCTTTGGCCGTAACCAAGTTGGATATTTATTTTGAAGAAAATCATATTTTTACCGGTGAAATGGTAAGGGAAGGGAAGCCTGCCCCTGACATATTATTGCTGGCAGCACAAACTTTGGGATACCAACCCGAAAGATGTTTAGTAATTGAAGATAGCGTAAGTGGTATAAAAGCAGCAAAAGCGGCGGGAATGACAGTTTTTGGTTTTCTGGGTGCAGGGCATAGTAATGAACGCATTCATGCTAAAATAGAGCAGGAAAAACCGGATAGGATTATCTTTAATGCCCAGGAAATGCTTGAAATTATCAGTGCATTCTAAAATTACAGGTGGATTGTTGTGTAATTATAGTGTATGATAAGGGGGCTAGAAAATAAGGAGGTGCATTTTGAATAGTCTTGGTAAGTTTTTATCTTTGGTTGTGTTGGCTGTTACAGCTGTTTCGTGCACGTGCGGTGTTCCAATGAAAGTTACATCAATCCAAAGAAGTGATAAAAAACTGACTTGTAAGGATATTATATTAGAAATTAACGAATCAGAGCAATATAGGCAAGAAGCAGCTAATGCTAAGGCTATTGGTGTTGGTGAGGCTCTAGCCCCGGCGTGCTGGGTTACTGGTTATTTAGATGGTGAAGCAGCAATAAAATCAGCTAATGCTCGTATTGATTATCTTGGCCGTATATATGAATTATTAGACTGTTCGGGTGATGGTACAAGTGCAAGTGATTATGGATCAGCTCCGGCTAAACCTTCTAATCCGCCACAAGCAACTCCAATACCTCCAGCTCCGCCGCCTGTGGTCGTGCCACAAAAACCAACGGCTGCAAAAACTCCGGCTGAGGCTGACATGGTTGATATAGAAACTGCCAATAAAAAAGGAAAATTCCATGATTATTTCAAGGAATTAGGTGGTGGTTTACATGCTCATAAAGATGCTAAGGGTAAAGTATATTTCCACTCGCATAACCATAGCGGGCCGCATAGGCATTTAGAGGACGTGATTTCTGAATAAGAATCAAGAATTTAGAATCTAGTTATATTTTCTTGATTCTAAATTCTAGTTTCTAGATTCTTTTTCCGCTAGACATTAATCATTATTCAGGGTAATAAAGCCACCTCATTTCATGGCGGAGTAGCTCAGGTGGTTAGAGCAGCGGAATCATAATCCGCGTGTCGGGGGTTCAAGTCCCTCCTCCGCTACCAAATGATAGCTGGAGCTATCTATTCCTCCTGCTACCGGTTCTTACTTCTTCACCCCATTCATCAAGAAGGCGGGCTTGTTCCTCAATAAGGGTGGTCTTTTTCATATCTGCCCGCATGGTAAAAATCACGAGTGTTATTTGCGGTAAGATCCATATTAACATCCACCCTACCGCAGAAGCGCCATAAATAACCAACCAGGTAATTGGTTGAGCCATTAATTGTTTGGAAGCCAATGAACGTTCATAAGTCATTCCTATGTCAAATAGGTAAGGGAGAATACCAATGAAATTGCAGGCGGTAACGGTTTTGGAGGCAAATCTTCCTGTGCCACGGTCGATGATCATTGAAACAACGGCAGGAAGCATGCCAAGGGCAAAAAATGCAAAGGCATAATATGAAACGCTTATTAGCCAAAGCATTACTATTAATCCTACTACTTTTCCTACTATGCTGATACCTTTTAACTCGCTAACTCCACTTCTAGCAGCAGAGTCGGCTGGTGCGGCTGATTTATTTTCTTTTTGGTCTGACATATTTAAAACGCCCTTATTATTAGAACCAAAACAACCGCTGTAGTAACGAAAAATGAAAGTAGTACTGATAGCTGTAAGCCGTAGCGGTAGCCCATGTTATTTACTGCACCTGCATTGCTGAGTTTTGCAATCTGAAAGGCGTTGTTTTTATATTTTGTTACGGCTCTTCTGTAGCCTAATCTATCTCTAACTAAAAATTGTGGATCAGAAATAATTTTTAATATAGCAGGTAAACTACCCTTTTTTGCTACTTTTCCCAATGATTCAGTTAAATCAATCCTTATATATTTACTATGGAATTCATCGATAACGTTTCTTAGGTTTAGTATTATTTTATCGGAAAGGTCTGGTAAGGCGCCTACATCGCAAGATTGCTGAGCCATGGATAATAATGCAAGGTTTTGAATGTTTGCATTTGCTGCAAAATCAGGGAATCTTGAAAGCGAAGTGACCCTAACTGGCACAGATAAATTCATGTGCATAGAAAGAAATGCTCCTAATTGCCTATCAATAGATTTGCCATTTAAGTCGTCATGATCATTTAAGATTTTTAACAAATCCGATAATGCAAAAGCAACGTAATCGAAAACTATATGGCTTTGACATGAAAGAGTAGGATTTAATTCATATAGACAGCGTTCAAGGCCAAACCCGATTCCTTTTTTCTTATACAAATCACGACATCTTTGTAGTACAAACATGGCTTCGTAGTTAGCCGAACCCTCAAATATATTTGATTTTTGGTTGTCCAAATAAGAAATGAGGTTGTAATTTATTATGTTGGAAATGGCATCTAAATGCTGTTGCTTATTTCCCGAATAAGCATCAGCAAGGCTAGAGCCAATACCTGCAACCATAGCAGAAAAATTCCTAAGACGTATTGGGCCATCAGGATCTAATAATAAAATATACTGGGATAATAATTCGTCATCCTTATCAAAGGTGCTACCAGATTCTCCGCCACCTGTACGTTTTGATAATAAATCCATTTTTTCGGAAAGTTCAGAATCGCCAACATTTCTTTCAATCCACCTTACGAGAGTGTCATCACGAATAAATTTTTTTCCTTCATCCCAATGGATAAAAAGATCATGAGCTAAACTTTTTTTCTTCCAGTATTTTTTTTCCATAAACGATATTGGCCTGCCAGCATCAGTGTGCTTTCCTTGTGCCAATAGGTTATACATGCGGCCCTTCGTCCATTCATCAACAATCCCTGGGTTCCACACCTCCATAACGTTATCGTTGATAACCCCGCGCAAGAAATCAAGCAGGTGTGGAGAGAGTTCTATACCATCAGTTAGTATGCTGTAGGTTCCATCTACTAATTTTTTTTCGACAATTTCTTTATCTTGCAGGTTTTCGGTTGGGCTTTTGCCACGCAACATTATTGCAACCAGTACTCCAAGTGCATAGTAATCAGTCGCTGCGATAAAGCCATTTCCTTTACCGATAGGTGATGAAGCGGCGCGGTTTACATCATCATAAATAACAGGCTGGGAGTAACCGCATGTTTCTGAAATACATTCACCGACAGTAATTTTTCCATCGTTATCAATATAAGTGTTATCAAGATTGATACGGCCATGAACAATCCCACGTTTTGCTAAAAATGATATAACTGACGCAATAGAGGGAACAATTTTTTTAATTGCAGCTTCTTCGCTTATTGCACCGTTTGCTTTTATATAATCACTAAGTTTTACCCCAGATGGTTTTTGTACAATTACTGTAAAAAAGCGTCCTTTTCCTATTGAAAGAGGAATAACTTGTGCTGCATGGATAGATACCATGCCATCGCAGGATTCTTCTTTTAATTTGTTAATTTCCGCTAGCCTAACCGGATGTTTTTTATCTAGTACATAGGCAACTAGCTTTTCAGTGTCTTTAGTAAATTTATTTGTTACGGCGAACGCCTTTGCCATTAATGAATCAAACTGCGGTAGTGGCCTGCCAATTTCAATTTTGAATTGACCATCAATCTCATCTTTAACATAGCCACATATGATTTTATGGTACTTGTTCTTATCCAGGCTATACTCTTGGTTGCCGGATGGTTTTTCAGCTTCATACTTTGCGCTGTAATCATCTTTTGTCGTAGAAAGATCTGTTTCGTCCATAATAAAATACTTTTTCTATATAGAGCGAAAACATTTTTCCTGTAATCGCTAATTGAATTAGCAATATAGCTTTGCTTTTCTGGAAGGTCAATATAACAAACCGGACTTAAAGGTATGGTTTAAAGTTATAATGTTTTATTATAGATAATTTATTCAAAAATGCGCTATTTTTGTATAGAATAAGTTATGTTATGTAAAGTTTTTTATTTCATGTTAGCTATTGAAACGCATTGTGTAGATACCTATATATGAGGTATAAAGATTAGAGAGGTTTTTTATGGGAAGTAAGATAATGCAAACTAGCGAATATCTTGAAGGACAGTTGCTTATAGCTACGCCTCTTCTAAAAGGTTCTTGTTTTGAACGTTCTGTTATATATGTATGTACGCACACCTCTAGTGGTGCCATGGGAATTATTATAAATCATCTTTTTGGTGATTTAAAATGCTCCGATATACTAGGCCAATTAAATATTGAAGATCCTAAACTTTCGTTTAATTCACCGATATATTTTGGTGGGCCTGTTGAGTCATTCCGTGGTTTTATTTTGCATACTGATGATTATAAAGGTGAGGCAACAACACCATTGTATGATAATCTGGCAATGACTTCAGATATTGATGCGATAAAGGCGATAAGTTCTGGTAAAGGACCACGCAAAAGTATAATTGCCCTTGGGTATGCCGGTTGGGGGGCTGGTCAGCTGGAAGAGGAGATTATGGCGAATTCATGGCTTACTGCGCCTGCGAGTGAAAACTTAATATTTGATATTGAGAACCACTTGAAATGGAATGAATCAGCCAAAGTTTTGGGTGTTAATTTGCATCAATATTCTACTACTATTGGGCATGCTTAGTTAAAAACGGCTTCCTTTGCCAATTTCTTCTTTGTCTACAAGAATATTATGCTTAACCATATCAACAAATGAGCGTGCCGCATATGTTCTAAGTGTTGGAACGTTGTCTGCTGAAGCTGCTATGCGGCTAAAAGCCTTTTCAGGATTGACTAATTTTTCACCTGTTAATTCATAAGCCGTACGTATGGCAGATATTTTAAATTCTTTGTTCTGCTCAGGAGTTCTAATGGGATCTTCGGCTCCTATCTTTTTAGCAGCATTACTGTGTTCATCAATAAATAATTTATAATAAATTTCAGCAATGGCATCGGGTGCAAGGTTCTTAATATTTAGTTCAGATAGTTGCTCCTGAATTTCTTTATCTTCAAGCACAGCCCTGATATGTATTTGCGGCAGGCTTACTGGATGCTTTACTTTGCGACCCTCTATTTCAATTTCATAGCCGGCGGCTAGGAGAATGTTTTTTATATTATCGTCACAATCGCTAAAATAAACTGAATTAATGTCTGCGCCATTTTCAATTAAAAACCGTACTCCTTCCAGATCATCATCCGAACAAGAATCGCCCGTAGCGTAGAAATTAAGAAGGGTGTCATCATAACAAGTTTTCGCATTAATATCAGCGCCATTTTTAATTAAGAGTAAAGCTGCATTAAAGTTACTTCTGTGAAATAGTGAAGACACTAAAGGGGTCCTAGAATATGTTCCGTCCTCATTTTTATATATACCATTAACGTCAGCGCCATTATCAAGTAGTAACTGTATTGCTGCCAAGTCTCCTTCTTCCGCTGCAATACACAAAGGAATTTTGCCATCATCATCATTCTCATTAACATCAGCACCATTATTAATTAGTAACTGCATTGCTGCCAACTGTCCATTTGCTGCTGCATAAACCAGAGGAATTCCGCCATCATTATTTTGCGTATTAACATCAGCACCATTATCAAGTAGCAACTGCATTACTGCAAGGTTTCCGTTTGCCGCTGCATAACCCAGAGGATTGCTGAGTGATACATCAGCACCTTTATTAAGTAGCAACTGAATTGCTGGAAGTTGATCCATATATACTCCAAGTGCAAAAGGAGTTTCCCCATAATTGAAGGTTAGCTCATTAATATCAGCACCATTATCAAGTAGTAACTGCATTGCTGCAAGATGTCCGCCTAGCGTTGCAAAATGTAGAGGAGCATTTACGTTTTTCTCTCTTATACCATTAACATCAGCACCATTATCAAGTAGCAACTGCATTGCTGCGATGTGTCCATTTTCCGTTGCACAACTCAGAGGAGTTCTCATCGCATTATGACGATCGTTTTCCTTATTTTTCTTATATTGCGCATTAACATCAGCACCTTTTTCTAACAAAAAGCGTATTATGTCTACATGACCATTTTCAGCTGCATAATGCAGTGCGGTTTTGCCTTCCGAGTCTATACCATTTGCATTAGCAACTTTTTCTTCAATTGCACATTCCCAATAGTCAGGAAGTTCATCATATTCAGCACCTTTTTGGAAAAATGACCGCATTGAGTCAAGATCGCCGATTTTTGCTGCCTCAAAGATGTCTTTTGGTTTTTCTAGCTGAATGTCAGCTTCTAATTTTCTTTTCATTTTTATCTCTGGTATATTTTTGATTGGTTGTATAAATGACACATTTTCTTGTTTGTGTCAAGATATATATACACATTTTGGATTGGCCTATTTGGATAGGCACTTATCTATGTTTAAGACTTCCCAATTTTACCTAGCCTTTTCCAAAGCGTCTATTAAAGGTTCTTTTCTAAGAAGTTCTGAAAGTACGATGCCATCCGGGGCGGAAGGTCCATAGACTATATTAAATGGTATGCCAGCCCGGTTATGTTTTCTTAAGTAGTTGGCAATAGTTTCGTCTTTAGTAGTCCAATCAGCTTGCATAGGAACGATGCCAAGACGTTCAAATTCTGAGCGGATTTCTGAATTATCCAGTATTACCAACTTGTTTACTTTACAGGTCAAGCACCAATCTGCCGTTACATCTACAAATACAATTTTTCCGCTTACAACCAAACCGGCTATTTTACTTTCATCGAATGGCTGCCAGAATTCATTGCTCGCTGTTTCGGGTTTATTATTTTGAATTCGCGTGGGCACAGTAAAGGCCAAGAATATTATTGCTATTAATAGGCCGTAACGTATTGGTTTTTTGATTAGTAGTAATAGTTTTAATATACATAGAGATAATAAAATTAGTGCAGCAATTACACCTAATTGATGAGATAAAATCCATATTAACCATAATGCAGTAAGTGCAATCAGGCCGCCCATGATTTTCTTTAAGGTTACCATCCATTGTCCCGGTTTTGGTAGTCTGGTTACAAGGCCTGGAAATATACTAAAGAATAAATATGGTGTTGCCATGCCTAGCCCCATTGCAGCAAAGGTCGCTATTATAACGTAGCTGCTTTGTGTGATGGCGAAGCCTACGGCGGTGCCTAAGAATGGGGCAGTGCATGGTGTGGCAAGGACTGTAGCCAGTATACCAGTTAAGAAATTTCCTAATATACTGTTTTCTGAGCTTGCTTTATGTAATTCATTATTAAGTTGTGGTGTCCTGAATTCAAATAATCCCCACATGTTAGCAGCAAATAGTGTGAGTATTATGACCAGCGCTATAATAAATAATGGCTCCTGAAAGTGAAAACCCCAGCCTACATTCATTCCTGCAGTACGTAGGCTTGTAACTAGCAATGCCAAAGCAACAAATGAAAATAATATACCTAAAGATGTTACGATAAAACTGCTGGCGATTTGTTTTTTTGAGCTTGTGCTATGTTTAATAATGCCCAGTAATTTTATCGAAAGGACGGGTAAAACACATGGCATTATGTTTAGTATCAGTCCGCCAAGTAAAGCAAAAAGAAGTATGGTGATTATATTTGATTGTGATGGTTGCGCTGGTTTGCTGCCTGATAAAGTAGTTGTTTTTTCAACTGAATGTGATCCGTTTTTAAAAGTAATAGTTAAGTTTTTGCCCGATAGGCTCTTATTGTCGCTAAAGAATGTAATTGGTAAGGTAAAGACAGCGTTATTACCACTTTGCTCGATTTGAGGATTGAAAAATCCAACGGTCTCATCGCTCTCTATAAAAATTTCAGGATTATCCAAACCGCTAACAGAATTTACTGTAACGCGTATATTGGTATCATCAGATATTACTTCACCAATAGTTAAGCCGTTTGTACCGTTTTCTTTTGGAGTTTGTGCAGCGAATCGGTTAATTAGCTCGTTAGCTTTTGTATCGTTATGCTTTGGTAAAATATCAATAGTAAAATCAGCTTCAGCAGGAATGCAGACATTCTTACAAATTGCATAGTTTATATGTAGCTTTGCTTTTGTTGTATTGACCGGATTTTCAGGAGTTAAAGTAATAGGTAGCAGAACTTCGTCTTTATAATAATAGCTTTCAGCATAGGAATCGTCAGTTATCTTTTCTCGGCTACGCAGTGGTGCTGGCCAAGAGGTTTGTGTGTCGGCGATATTTTCTGACCCTGTCCAATCCAGTACCGGTGCAAAGCCAACATCACCGGGAGTGCGCCAATATATATGCCAGCCAGGTTCGAGTTTAAAATAGAGGCCAAGTTTGGTTGGGCTTGCAACTTCGAGGCTGACGGTGGCCTGTTCAGTTCTAACAGATTCTGCCCCTTGCGCGACCTGCGAGATTAATAAAAGTATGATAAGTAAAAGTTTTTTCATGATGCTATATTATACAGCATAGAAGATAAGAATGCGCAAGGGAAAAGGAAGTGTGGTTGAAATCGGTTGCTACTATTGACACTACTTTGTCATGGGTTATTCTATCATACACTAAAAATCATGGAGATTTTATGACTGGCAAAAATGATGTAATAAAGCATCACGATAATTTGATTATACCTCTGAAAGAAGAAATAGTAAAAAATTCATGGCTTAGTAAAGATGATTACATAAAAATGTATGGGGTGAGCAAGCCAAATCTCTTGACTGGATAAAGCCATTTACCAAAGTAAAGAATACGTCATTCGAAAATGATGTATCGGTAAAGTGGTTTGAAGATGGTTATTTAAATGTGTCAGCTAATTGTATAGACCGCCATCTGGAAACCCGTGGCGATCAGGTGGCAATAATCTGGGAGGGTGATGACCCGGAAGAATCAAAAAAGATTACATATAAAGAGTTGCATGAAAATGTTTGCCGTTTGGGTAATGTGCTTAAAAACCTGGGTGTGCAAAAAGGTGACCGTGTTATAATTTATATGCCGATGATACCTGAGGCGGCATATGCAATGCTCGCATGCGCGCGAATTGGAGCTGTACATTCGGTAGTGTTTGGTGGCTTTTCTCCTTCGTCACTAAAGGGGAGGATGGAAGATTGTGCCTCGAAAGTGATAATTACTGCAGATGAGGGATTGCGTGGTGGCAAG
>JAJONM010000007.1 GCA_021323415.1 Rickettsiaceae bacterium | reverse complement strand
ACGCCATCATCAGTTAGTGCCTTACAAGCTTTAATTCCATCCCAGGTAAGTGGTAATTTTATTACAACGTTTTTTGCGATTTTGCGTAGTTTAGAAGCTTCTTCCATCATTCCGTTATAATCAGTGGCTACTACTTCTGCGCTTACATCGCCCGGAACTATGTCACAAATTTCTTTAATTACTTCGATAAAATTACGGCCTGATTGCATAATAAGTGATGGGTTAGTTGTGACTCCATCTAGCAAGCCAGTTGAAGCTAAATCTTTTATTTCATCAATATTTGCTGTATCTACAAAAAACTTCATTTATTCTTCCATATATGTGGGTTACAAAGGCAATATATAGTATTTTATTAATCTGGCTAGGGGCTAGAAAAACTATTTTCTTATTTACATGAAAACCATACAAGTTCTTATACCTTTATCTCTACCCAGCACTCTTACCTATAGCTTACCAGATGGGCTGGATGCAAAACCCGGTGATTTTGTAGAGGTTCCTATCGGTAACAAAAAGGCAATTGGTGTGCTGTGGGATAATTCGCAGAATCAGGAAAATAGTACAATACAAGCTGCTAAAATAAAGCCTATATACTCTCGGCTCCCTGCTCCGCCTTTGCAGGAGTCTGTGCGAAAGCTTATAGATTGGGTGGCGGACTACACCATGTCCCCTCCTGGTAATGTGTTAAAAATGTGCATGAGCGTGCCTGAAGCACTGCAACCGGAGAAGCTGATTGAGGCCTATGAGTTGGTAGGAATCAAGAATCAAGAATCTGGAATCAAGATGACTCCTTCACGCCAGGCCGTAATAGAGCTTTTTAACCACGACTCCGATTTAAAGCTAACTTCTGCTCAAATTATAGAGCAAACAGGTGTTGGCGCATCGGTGATAAAATCATTATCTGCTATAGGTGCGATAAAAAAAGTGCAAATAACACCACCTGTGCCAGAGATAAAAATAAAGGATTTCGAAATTGATTTCTCTCCCCAGCAGCAGCTAGCAGCCGCAGATTTGTGCAAGAAGATTCATTCTGGTTATAGTACAACTGTGCTAGATGGTGTAACTGGCTCTGGCAAAACAGAGGTTTATTTTGCCGCAGTAGCAGAAGTTTTAAAAGGAATCAGGGACTCTGTCGTGCCAGATTCCAGATTCCAGATTCCAGATTCTAATGCTCAAGTCCTGATTCTTCTACCTGAAATTGCCCTAACTACTCAAATTGTAAGTCGTTTTGAGAATGCTTTTGGTTTCACACCAACGCAGTGGCATTCGGGGCTTACTTCCAAGCAACGCGAAAAAAACTGGCGCGATATTAGCGCAGGCCGTGCACGCCTTATAATAGGAGCGCGTTCTGCGCTATTTTTACCATACCAGGCTTTAAGCCTAATTGTAGTAGATGAAGAACACGATGGTTCTTATAAGCAAGAAGAAGGCGTAATTTATCAGGCGCGCGATATGGCGGTAGTTCGTGCTAATATTGAAAAAATTCCTGTAATACTAGCATCTGCCACCCCTTCTATAGAGACGGTAGAAAATATAAAAGCAGGTAAATACTCACGTGTACATTTAATCAGCCGCTATGGTGAGGCGGTAATGCCTGATATAAAAATAGTAGATATGCGCCGGGAGAAACTAAAGAGCGGCATGTGGCTTTCTGCTTTTTTGAAAAAGGAATTAACCAGCAATATTTCTTCTGGTAAACAATCCATGCTGTTTCTAAACCGGCGTGGCTACGCGCCTCTCACTTTATGTCGGGAGTGCGGTCATCGCTTTAAATGTCCTGATTGTATCAGCTGGCTGGTAGAGCACAAAAATCCCCGAAGGTTGTTATGCCATCATTGTGGTTATAATGAACCGGTGCCAACCATTTGCCCTGAATGCAACAAAGAAGGAATGTTAGTTTCCTGCGGTCCTGGGGTAGAGCGTGTAGCTGAAGAGGTGGAACAGGCTTTTCCTAATGCGCGTGTATTACTTATGACCAGTGATAAAATGACCAGTTTAAATCAGGCGGGAACAATGATTGAAAATATCACAGATGGTAATGTTGATATCATAATAGGCACGCAGATAATGGCCAAAGGATATCATTTTCCAAACCTGACTCTTGTTGGGGTGATTGATGCCGATTTAGGACTGGAGGGTGGCGATCTACGAGCGGCTGAGCGTACATATCAGTTGTTGCAGCAGGTGGCAGGTCGTGCTGGCCGTGCAAAACAAAAAGGCACAGTAATAATGCAAAGTTACATGCCTGAGAACATGGTAATGCAGTCACTTGCTTCAGGTAGTCGCGACGAATTTATCCAAACTGAGTCAACCAGTCGAAAACTAACTAATATGCCGCCTTATTCTCGCCTTGCCGGTGTAATAGTTTCTGGTCGGAACGACAAGGAGGTTTTTATGGCAGCGCGCGCGATAGTGGCAGCCTCGCCCCTGCAGCAATCTGTGCGGGTTATGGGGCCGGTTCCTGCTCCGCTATTTTTGCTGCGAGGTAAATATCGTTATCGTATTTTGGTACAATCTCCGCGAAATATTAATATTCAGGGCCTGTTGAGGTCATTACTTGCAAAGGTGAAAATCCCCCCTAGCGTAAAAGTTAAAGTGGATATCGACCCTTATAGTTTCATGTAAACCTTGCAAGTATATAATTAAATACAACTCTAGTTACCAGAATTTTCCCCTTGCATCATACCATTCCCTGTGCTAAACACTCGCGAGCCTTAAGGGATGAAGAGCTAAATAATGACAAATTCAACACTTTCTAGAAGATATGCAAAGGCAATTTTTGAGCTTGCTGCTGAAAAAAATGCCGCAGAAGAAGTGCAAAAAGATATGCTGGCAATAAAAAATATGCTGGTAGAATCACAAAAATTAAGAGAAGTGGTACAAAACCCGGTTATTTCGACTGCGGAACAGATTTGTATCTGTGTTGATCCAAAACGGTAGGCTTAATATTCTAAGTGAAGCGGTAGATTCATACTTTACTCTTTTAAAAGAGCATAATGGCGAAATTGATGCAGAAGTTATTACGGCGGTTCCGCTAAATGATAATAATATCTCTGATTTGCAAAAATCATTAAGCGCCTCCCTTGGTAAAAAAGTCCAGGTTAATCAAAAGATAGATCAGGAAATCCTGGGTGGCGTAATAATAAAGATAGGTTCTAAAATGCTGGACGCTTCAGTTTCCGGCGGTTTAAGAAAATTAGAAAAAACAATTAAAGAAGCAATAGCAAGTTAAGGAGCTAAACCATGGTCAGTATCCGTTCTGCAGAAGTATCTGATATTTTAAAGCAGCAGATCGCTAATTTTAATAACGAGCCTGAGCTTAGCGAAGTTGGCCAAGTTCTTTCAGTAAAGGACGGTATCGCCGTTGCTTATGGTCTTGATCAAATCCAGGCGGGTGAGGAAGTAGAGTTCGCCAAAAGTGGTCTAAAAGGTATGGCTTTAAACTTAGAGGCTGATAATGTAGGTATCGTAATATTTGGCAGTGATAGCGCCGTTAAAGAAGGTGATACAGTAAAACGTACGGGTCAAATCGTAGAAATTGGTATTGGTAAAGAGCTTCTTGGTCGTGTAGTAGATGGCCTTGGTAACCCAATAGATGGTAAAGGTCCGCTTAACTGCAAACAAAGAAGCCGCGTTGAAGTTAAAGCTCCTGGAATTATTGATCGTAAATCGGTTCATGAACCGGTACAAACTGGTATTAAAGCTATTGATTCATTGATTCCAATTGGCCGTGGTCAGCGTGAACTTATCATTGGTGACCGACAAACTGGTAAAACTGCTGTAGCAATTGATACTATCATCAATCAAAAGCCGGCTAATCTAGGCACTGATGAAAGCAAGAAATTATACTGTGTATATGTATGTATTGGTCAAAAACGTTCTACTGTTGCGAAGGTTGTAAAGCAATTGGAAGAATCTGGTGCGCTTGAATACACAATCGTAGTTGCGGCTACTGCATCAGATCCTGCGCCTCTGCAGTATCTTGCTCCTTACACTGGCTGCACAATGGGCGAGTATTTCCGTGATAATGCAATGCATGCATTGATTGTTTATGATGATTTATCTAAGCACGCTGTGGCGTATCGTCAAATGTCATTGCTACTGCGCCGTCCACCAGGGCGTGAAGCTTATCCTGGTGACGTATTCTACCTGCACTCAAGGCTTTTAGAGCGTGCTGCAAAAATGTCTGATGAGCGTGGCGCTGGTTCGCTTACTGCGTTGCCGATTATTGAAACTCAGGCTGGTGACGTATCTGCATATATTCCAACTAACGTAATTTCGATTACAGATGGTCAGATATTCCTTGAAACTGATTTATTCTATAAAGGTATCCGTCCGGCTGTTAACGTTGGTTTGTCAGTATCTCGTGTTGGTTCTGCGGCTCAGATTAAAGCAATGAAACAAGTTGCGGGTTCAATTAAGCTTGAATTAGCACAATATCGTGAGATGGCTGCGTTTGCCCAGTTTGGCTCTGACCTTGATGCGTCGACTCAAAAACTTCTGGCGCGTGGTGCAAGGCTGACGGAGCTTCTAAAGCAAGGCCAATATTCTCCGCTAGTAGTTGAAGAGCAGGTTGTGGTTATTTACGCAGGTGTGAAAGGTTATCTTGACACTGTTCCTGAAAAACAGGTTGTAGCGTTTGAGAAAAGCCTGCTTGGCAAAATCCGTTCTTCTCATAAAGATATTCTGGACTCAGTTCGTAACGAACAGAAACTATCTGAAGATACAGAGAAAAAACTGAAGAAAGTTCTCGAAGATTTTGTAAAAACATTTGTAGCATAAGGGAGTGGCTAGTGGCTTGTGACTAGTGAAAAGTCTGCCACTAGCTACTAGCCACTAATCACTAGGCACTAAAAACATGGCTAACTTAAAAGACCTTAAAAATAGAATAAAAAGCGTTCAGTCTACGCGCAAAATTACTAGCGCGATGAAGGTTGTATCTGCTAGTAAATTACGTCGTGCGCGCGAAAAAGCGGAAGCTGCTGCGCCTTATGCAGTTCGTATGGAGCGTATGCTTAGAACTTTGGCAGGCAACGTTTCGAAAGATTCAGCGCCAAAATTATTAGTTGGTAACGGTAAAGAGCAGTCTCATCTGCTTGTTGTAATATCTTCAGATCGTGGTCTTTGCGGTGGTTTTAATACTCACTTGCTTAAGGCAGTGAGAAGCAAAATCAGTCAATGTAGGGCTCACGGGCAGGAATTTAAAATTATCTGCATCGGTAAAAAAGGTTATGAGCAACTTCGTTCGTCTTACAAAGATAAAATTGTGGGCAAAACAGAAGGTATCAGCAAAAAAAGGGTGATCCCGTTTGAGGACGCTGCTGGGCAGGCAAAAACAATTATAGAAATGTTTGAAAATGGTGAATTTGATGTTTGTACTATTTTCTACAATAAGTTTATATCGGCTATTTCGCAGCAAGTAACTGCACAACAGATAATTCCTCTTAATGTAGAGCAGGCAAATGATAACAGCAATAATGTTGTCTATGAGTATGAGCCAAGTGAAAATTTAATACTAAATGAATTATTGCCTAAAAATATTGCTGTACAAATTTTTCATGCATTTTTGGAAAATTCTGCAAGTGAGCATGGTGCACGTATGTCTGCGATGGATAATGCTACGCGTAATGCTGGTGATATGATAAAACGTTTAACCCTTGTTTATAACAGGACAAGACAGGCAGCAATTACAAAAGAATTGATAGAGATTATTTCTGGTGCAGAGGCGGTTTAGCTATGCGAAGTCTTGAGCGAGGTGATATTGTTGATTTAATCGCCCCTGCTTCAGGTTTTACAGAAAATGAGTATGATAGTTGTTTGAAATTTGTTGAATCTTTAGGCCTAAAACCGCGGGTTCGATCGTTTACCGAGCTTATTGATGCAAATTGCCAATTTGTTGCAAATAGTGCCCAGTATAGGTTCAAATCCATGGAGGATGCACTAAAAAATAATGAGTCAAAGGCTGTGTGGTCAATGGCTGGTGGTTATGGTTCTTACCAGTTGCTGGCAATGCTGGATAAAATTCCGGCTCCACATAAGCAAAAATTGTTTATTGGATTTAGTGATAACAGTGTTTTGCTGGATTATTTTGTTGGTAAGTGGAATTGGTCTTGTGTTTATGGCGTTAGTCTTCTGCAAATAGTAAGAGGTCAGGTCTCAAACTATGCGGTAGAAAGCTTAAAGCAATTGTTGTTTAAAGACAGTAAGCAAGTAGAAGTAAAACTTGAGCCGTTAAACAATAAAGCGGATAAGAATGAACAATTTGCTGGCAAGTTAGTAGGTGGATGTTTGTCTGTTGTACAAACATTAATAGGAACGCCGCAAAAAATGGATATGCAGGGAAAAATTATCCTGCTGGAAGATGATAGATTTGAGACGCCAAGCCGCGTTGATAGGATATTTAATCATATGATCCGCGCCAATTTTTTTGAAGGCGCGCGTGCAGTGATTTTGGGTAGTTTTTTTGAAGAAGATTTTGACAAACATAAGATAGCTTTTTCAATGGCCTTAGAAGCTTTGAAAACTGAATTGGATAAAAAAAATATAGCTTTGCTTCGTGCCGCAAGTATTGGTCATTGCAAAGATATGGTAAGCGTGCCATTTGGTGCGTTTGTGAATGTGGAAGGTGGGATTTTAAAATTTTAGGAATCTAGATTCCTGATTCTATAATTAAAGGAGCAACAATATGGCAAATAAAGCAGGAAGTACTGGCAAGATTACGCAGGTGATCTCAGCTGTAGTAGATGTGCAGTTTGAAGGGGGTAATCTACCGCCTATCTTAAACGCACTGGAATGTGTAAACAAAGGTAACGGTAAAAAGCTGGTGCTCGAAGTTGCGCAGCATTTGGGTGAAAATACTGTACGTACAATTGCGATGGACGCAACTGAAGGTCTTGTGCGTGGCACAGAAGTAACAGATACAGGGGCGCAAATATTAGTTCCGGTTGGACCTAAAACTCTTGGCCGGATTATGAACGTAATTGGTGAGCCTATAGATGAGCGTGGACCAGTTAACTCAGATCTGAAAGCTCCAATCCATGCTGAAGCTCCTGCATTTGTTGATCAGTCAACAGCTGAGGAAATTCTTGTTACTGGTATTAAAGTAATCGATTTGCTTGCTCCTTATGCAAAAGGTGGAAAAATTGGATTGTTCGGTGGTGCCGGTGTTGGTAAAACCGTACTTATCATGGAATTGATTAACAATATTGCTAAAGCTCACGGCGGATACTCAGTATTCGCGGGTGTAGGTGAGCGTACTCGTGAGGGTAACGACCTGTACCACGAAATGATTGAGTCTGGTGTTATTAACCTTGAAGATTCTACAAAATCTAAAGTTGCGCTTGTTTACGGTCAGATGAATGAGCCACCAGGAGCACGTGCTCGTGTTGCTCTAACTGGTTTGACGCAAGCTGAATACTTCCGTGATAAAGAAGGTCAGGACGTATTGTTCTTCGTTGATAACGTATTCCGTTTCACACAGGCTGGTTCTGAGGTGTCGGCACTACTTGGCCGTATTCCTTCAGCAGTGGGCTATCAGCCTACGCTTGCAACAGATATGGGTTTGATGCAAGAGCGTATTACATCAACTAACAAGGGTTCGATTACATCTGTACAGGCAATTTATGTACCTGCGGATGACTTAACAGACCCTGCTCCTGCGACATCTTTCGCGCATCTTGATGCGACTACAGTACTTAGCCGTTCAATCGCCGAGCTTGGAATTTATCCTGCGGTAGATCCGCTGGACTCAACATCGCAGATGCTTGATCCGCGTATTGTAGGTGAAGAGCATTATAACACAGCACGTGAAGTGCAGAAAATATTGCAAACTTACAAATCACTGCAAGATATTATCGCGATTTTGGGTATGGATGAGCTTTCTGAAGAAGATAAGCTTACAGTGGCACGTGCACGTAAAATACAGCGTTTCTTGTCACAGCCATTCCATGTTGCTGAAATCTTCACTGGTTCACCTGGAGTGTTAGTATCGCTTGAAGATACTATCCGTGGTTTCCGTGAAATTGTTGACGGTAAGCATGATAATCTGCCAGAATCTGCATTCTACATGGTAGGAAGCATCGATCAGGCAGTTGAGAAGGCAAAAGAAATGGCTGCAAAAGCAGCGTAAGGAAGTGTCTTATGACTAGTGGCTTGTGTCTAGTTTTTCTAGCCACTAGCCGCTAGTGATTAACCACTAGGAGAATAAAATGAGCAAAATCACCGTAGAACTAGTAACACCTGAACAGTTAGTATTTGCTGTGGAAGCAGATCTGGTAGAAGTACCAGGTTCTGAAGGTGATTTTGGTGTACTTCACAATCACGCTCCAATGATTTCTACCTTGCGTCCTGGTGTTGTAACTGTACACGAAGATGGTAAATCTCGTCAGGTTTTCGTTTCTGGTGGTTTTGCTGAAGTAACTAATGAATTATGCACTATCATTGCTGAACAAGCTGTAGACACCTCTACAATCAGCGATGATGAGCTAAAAAAATTAATTGAAGATGCTAAAGCAGCTTAAGTCGTAAGCAATTAGCTAAACCATAGCTTCCAGCGCTAGTATATAACCTTTAGTCCCTAGTCCACAAATCATCCCTCTCGCTACATCTGAAATATACGAATGATGGCGGAATTCCTCACGTTTGAAGATATTTGAAATATGTACTTCAATAATTGGTAAGTCAGAACTTAGCAAAGCATCGCGTATGGCGATTGAAGTGTGGGTATAAGCCCCAGCATTGATTATAATACCTTGGTGCTTTTTGCGCGATTCCTGTATCCAGTTTACAATCTCGCCTTCGTCATTACTTTGACGAAAATCACATTTGAAGCCTAATTCTTTAGCAGTTTTTTCACAGGATTTTTGCACATCTGCTAAAGTCTCTGCCCCGTATATTTCAGGCTCTCTTGTGCCAAGTAGGTTTAAATTAGGGCCGTTTATAATTAGAATCGTTTTAGTCATTGAAATACTACGCTAATTTAAGTATGAATTATGGGAAAATCATAAACAAAACATAGTATTTAGCAAAGTGAAAATAACAATTAACGGGCAAGAACATTTTTTTGGTGCAGGAATGTATATAAATGATCTTATACAGAACCTGGAGCTCGATCCGCGGAAAGTTGCAATTGAGCATAATTTAGCCATTGTACCATGCTCAGAATATGCAAGCACAGCTATAATGGAAGGCGATAATATAGAAATAGTAAATTTTATAGGAGGTGGTTAATGGACCAGGACCTTCTTACTATTGCCGGCCGTACATTCTCCTCTCGCCTTTTAGTGGGTACAGGCCGCTATGCAAGCTTACAACAAACCAAGGAAGTAGTAGAAGCAAGTGGGGCGGAAATAATTACTGTGGCGCTGCGCCGAGTGAACCTGCTAGAAAAAGGTGCGGAGACTTTGCAGGATTACTTGCCACCAGAAAAATATACTTATCTTCCTAACACTGCAGGCTGTTATACGGCCGAGGAGGCAATCCGCACACTTCGCCTTGCAAAAGCAGCAGGCGGATGGAATCTAGCTAAACTTGAAGTTATAGGCGATAAAACTACGCTTTATCCTGACATGATAGAAACCCTAAAAGCAGCAGAAGTTTTGGTAAAAGATGGTTTTGAACTCATGGTCTATTGCACGGACGACCCGATTTTTGCCAAAAGATTGGAAGGTATTGGTGTTGCAGCTATCATGCCGCTTGCGGCTCCAATAGGTTCAGGCCTTGGAATTCAAAACCCGCTTAACATTCGTATTATAGTAGAGCAGTCATCAGTTCCTGTATTGGTGGATGCTGGGGTTGGCACGGCTTCAGATGCGGCCATTGCGATGGAACTCGGCTGTGCTGGTGTGCTGATGAACACTGCGATTGCCGAGGCGCAAAATCCTGTAATGATGGCAAAGGCAATGAAACTTGCTGTAGAATCAGGGCGACTTGCATATTTGGCTGGACGTATGCCAAAACGTAATTATGCTATAAGCTCTTCTCCGACTGAGGGAGTTATCTGATGGGAAAAATATCGCGTACAGTTAGTACCAAAACTACGATACTTATTCTCGCGCTTATCACTGCTTTCCGTATTCTTTATCTAAGCCTTGACCAGTTCGATTTGTTTTTTGATGAAGCACAGTACTGGATATGGTCGCAAAACCCTGCCCTGGGATACTATTCTAAGCCGCCAATGGTGGCCTGGATGATTACCTTAACCACTACAATTTTTGGTAATAGTGAGTGGGCGGTGAGGCTGAGTTCCCCAATTTTGCATATGATAACTGCAATTGCGATTTATTTTGCTTCGCAGGAACTATTTAAACCGGGGAAACGCGGTACAGAATCCATACCATTTTACTGTGCGATAACTTACATTACATTGCCTGCGGTTTGGGTGTCATCGGCGCTGGTTTCTACCGACCCTTCTTTAATAATGTTTTGGTCCCTTACTATTTTGTTTTTTGTAAAAGCAATCGCAACTAACCGTATGCGCTGGTGGATTTTAGCAGGTGTAGCTGGTGGGCTTGGAATGCTTTCTAAATATAATATGCTACTTGTTGCTGTATCTATATTTTTATACTTATTGTCATCAAAACAGCATCGTAAACATCTACTCTCTATCCGCTTTTGGCTTGCAGGTGTAATAGCTGCCTTAATATTCACGCCAAATATAATTTGGAATATGCAAAACAGCATGGTTAGCTTTGCCCATACTGAAGATAATGCGACAGGTACAGGATTTGGCCTACATATTCCAAAAATGCTGGAGTTTGTTGGGGCTCAATTCGGGGTGTTTGGTCCTATATTATTTGCGACATTATTATGGGTACTTTGTCGATCAGTTACTTACTTTGTAAAATCTGCAGGAAAAAACAACTACCAGGAATCTTACAAGCTGCTTATTTTAGCTGTATTGCCACTATTTTGTATGATTACAGCAATATCCTTCGTCTCACGTGCCCACGCTAATTGGGCGGCACCAATCTATGTTCCTGCAACTATGTTAGTGGTGGCATGGCTTATTAATAACCATCACAAAAACTTGGTTAAGATATCAGTAGCTTTGCATATTTCGTTAGCAATGATAGCTTTGGCATTCCCATATTTAGACAGGTTGCCACATGTGCAGTTTACAGGCACAAAAACGGCTATTGAAGATGGTCAGCTGTATATAAAAGATCCGTTTAAGCGAGTGCGTGGATGGAAAGATTTAGGTGAAGGTGTCACTATCGCAATGCAAGCTTATCCGGATGCAAAGCTTTTAACCGATACCCGCAAAGTGCATGCTGAATTACTTTACTACGTGCATCCACATCCATTTGATGCTGTAAAATGGAACCCTACAGGCAGACTTGCGGATCATTTTGACTTAACAACAGACATTAACAAATCTTCTGCCAAAAACTTCCTGTATATAACCACGTCGCAGACTGCAGACAAAGACAAGCTGAATTACTTTGAATCGGCTGAGCGCGTTGGTAATATAGAAATAAAGCCTTATGAAGATTTTGCTACTGAGTATTATGTTTATTACTTAGTAGGATTTAAAGGTTATTAGCTTCTACCAAATAACCGTTCTATATCTGCAAGCTTAAGCTCTACATATGTAGGTCTGCCGTGGTTACATTGGCCAGAATATGCAGTGGCTTCCATCTCGCGTAATAGAGTATTCATTTCGTGCGTATTTAGTATCCGCCCTGCCCTAACTGAGCCATGGCAGGCCATAGTGCCGCATACATGCTCTAAACCTTCCTGAATGGATAATAATTCGCCATATTCTTCAATATCATTAGCCAAACTTTTTATTAATCCTTGTATATCTACTTCACCAAGGAGTGCCGGAGTTTCACGCACAACTACAGCATTATCGCCAAATTTTTCCAGCACTAGTCCAAGTTTTTGCAATTCGTTTTGTTTGTCGAGTAGCCGCTCAATTTCCAATCCTTCTAGCTCAATAATTTCAGGAATTAATAAACGCTGTGTTTGCACCCCAGATTTAGCCAGTGCCGTTTTCATTTTTTCATAAACCAGTCTTTCATGAGCTGCATGCTGGTCTACTATCACTATGCCGTCAGTAGTTTGTGCTACAATATAAGTGCCATGTAACTGACAACGTGCAATACCAAGTGGGTAATTATTTTGCTTTTCAGGAGCTGGTTGCTGCACAATTTCCTGGCGCGTAGCCAGTGAGGATTGCTCTGCTTCGAATAATTTCTCCTGAGTATTATTTTTATAGAAAGATGGATAATTAAAACTTGCGACCTCTTTATCACCAAGTGCCAAATCCTTTGGCTCATCATCAGCTTTCGGAAAATACTCAGGGAATGCGCTGCTTACTGAGTCGTAAGAAGGCCGCGGGAAATGTGCAATATTTACCTTTGGTTTAAATGAGGTGATCGCTGCGCTGGCAACAGTGGTGGAAGCCCTATGGCCAGCTGTAGAAAGTGCGGTTTTCAAAGCGCCAACAATTAATCCACGTATTATGCCAGAGTCACGGAAACGTACTTCTGCCTTAGTTGGGTGCACGTTAACATCAACCTCGCCATTTTCCAGTTCTAGGAATAATGCAACTACCGGATAGCGGTCGCGTGCTAGAAAGTCTTGATAAGCGGCTCTTATAGTGCCAAGTAAAAATTTGTCTTTTACTGGCCGTTTGTTTACAAATAGGTACTGCGATGTAGCGCTGCCTTTATTAAAAGTAGGCAGTCCAATATACCCACTCATTTTTACGCCTTCGCGTTGGACATCAAGGGGAATTGAGTTATCTTTAAAATCCTTGCCTAAAATATCACTAAGTCTGGTAAGCGCATCGCCGCTTGCTGTGTTAATTAGAGTTTTCTTTTCATCTTTGAGTGTGAAGCCAACATTCGGATAAGCCATAGCTAATTTATCGATAACTTCCTGAATATATAAAGTCTCGGTACGCTCAGTTTTTAGGAACTTCAGCCTGACCGGCGTTGCAAAGAATAAATCCCTAACCTCAATTTTTGTGCCACGTAGCAGTGAGGCAGGGGCGACCGGTGATATATCGCCACCATCAACTTTAAGTATCCAGGCCTCATCACTTCCAGCTTGCTTGGTAGTAATTGTCATGCGTCCAACTGAGCCAATAGAAGGTAACGCCTCTCCTCTAAAGCCTAGGAAGTTAATATCAAATAAATCATCATCAGAAAGTTTAGATGTGGCGTGGCGCTCAATGCAAAGTTCCAGTTCATCTGGACTCATTCCTTTGCCATTATCAGTAACAGATATGAAGTTTCGTCCACCATTGTTAATTACGACATCAACCTGGCTTGCTCCTGCATCAATAGCATTTTCTACTAATTCCTTTACAACTGATGCTGGCCGTTCAATTACTTCGCCAGCAGCGATGCGGTTAATAGTGGTTGGGGAAAGGATGTGGAGTTTCATGATTTTATTAGTATAACGGTATAACAGTGTAATAGTATAACAGTTTAAGCAGTATATAACATTATTTTCCGTTATACTGTTATACTGTTACACTAAGTTTTTCTACCCAATATCTCTCTTGCAAGAATCTTGCCGTCTTCTACAGCAGGTTGGTCAAAAGCATTAAGCCCAAGTAATCCTGCAGTAATGATAGTTTCTAGCATGAAATGTAGCATTAAAGCACCCAGCACTTTTTCATTTAGGGCTTCCAATTTTATATGCCGTACAGGGCAACCATTTTTAACAAGTGTTTCAGCGGTTGCATGCTGTAAAGCGCTGTTGATATCGCCTAGTTTCTTACCTTGTAAATAAGATAATTCGATATCCTCATCAATGTAATCAGTTTCGATCTTCTTCCCTTTGCCTGTGGTGTTCAGGGTAATAAGGTTAAAAAACTTATCCTTTGGACCATCTAAATAAAGCTGCAATTGGCTATGCTGGTCAAGTGCACCTACAGCTTTTATAGGGGTACTGCCCTTTCCTTCTTTGCCCAAACTTTCAGCCCATATTTGGCGGTACCAGGTAGCAAAAGCAGAAAGCCTATCTACATACGGCATCATCACAGTTTTATTAATGCCCTTTTCCATAAAAGCTAGCGATAATGCAGCGCCTATAACCGGTTCAGGGTTTTCTGTGCTTGCGAAAGAATTCCAGGCGTCACGCGCACCATTTCTAAAGGCTTTTATATCAACCCCACAGATCAAAGCTGGTATAAGACCTACATTTGTAAATGTAGAAAACCTTCCGCCAATGTTAGATACATGATTTAGAATGGTTGCCCCAATTTGCTTTCCAATACGTCTAATAGGATTATCCTTGTCATCGGATATTATAAATACATGTCTACCCTTATCAAATATATGGGCGTCATCCAGGGCTGCGAGAAAGGTTACAAATTGTGCTATAGTCTCAACGGTTTTGCCTGATTTGCTGGTAACTAAGAATGCAGTATTGCTAAGATCAAGCTGCTCGATAAAGGCGTTAATTGTAAATGGGTCAACACTGTCGATAAAATATATCTGTTTATCGATTCCATCATGTGGTTGTTTTAACGCAACAATAGTTTGTGGATTAAGTGTAGAACCGCCAGTACCAAGTACCACTAATTCATCAAAATCGGCCTTAATTTTTTCAGCTGTTTCAATAATTTCAGCAAGGTTTTTATCATCCTCCAGCTCGTTAAGAAGAGGATAAGAACCAGCAGCCTTCTGCTGCTTTATAGTTTCAAATATGGATTGGGCCTGCTGCAAAATTTTCTCAAAATTTTTGCGTTCAAGACCATTTACCCCTACATTTTCTAGAAAACAGTTGTCAGTGATTTGCAGGTAAGGCATGTCGTTCTTTTTTAAATTAATCTGTGCTTTAGATATATTTGCCATTCTAATTCCGGTTATAGTCCAGCGATCCTTTTTGGGGCTCTAACTATAGCTTATTTCCCCTTCCCCACAACGATAAATATTAAATTATCAGCGTGAAGCAATTTTTGTGCTACTTGGTTTACTTCTTCGAGAGTTACGTTCTTAATGTAACTATCACGTTTTTCTAAGAAATCTACTCCCAAAGAGTCAGTCTGCATAACATCCAAAAATTCAGCGATATTAGAGTTCTTTGTCATTTTTAGAGGGAAAGAATTAATAAGGTAATCCTTTGCGTTTTGCAATTCTTCGGCAGTTACACCAGTTTCTGCCATTCTTTGCATTTCTTGCTTAATAATTGCAAGAGACTGATCCACCTTGCTATTGTCGCTGGCTACATAACCAGCCATGAGCCCAGCTTGCTGCATAAGATCAAGATAGGTGTAAACAGTATATGCTAGGCCATTTTTTACACGTACTTCATTCATAAGGCGTGATTCAAAACCACCGCCGCCTAAAATATAATTCATTATGTAAGCAGGATAGAAATCTTTATCTGCACGTTTTACACCGCGCAAGCCAAATATAACAACACTCTGCGGAATAGGTTTTTCGATGTGAATTATGTTACCTTTGTCATTAATTAGAACTTCCGGTAATTTTGTTTGTTCCAGTTGTTTATATGGCAAAGTGAGTGTATCGGCCAATAATCCTGCAATCGCTTCTGGTGCAATATCCCCAACAATGCTGATTTTGGCATTCTGTCTGGTAAAATTATTTTTTACAAATTTTAATAAATCATCGCGTTTGATATTTTCTAGCGTTTCTTTTGTGCCTATTCGTGGATTGCTATAAGGATGGCCGGGAAAAATAACCTCATCGAATTTGCGTGATGCTATATATTCTGGGTCTTCTTGTTTTTTAGCTAGAGAAATAAGTAATTGGTTAGTAACTCTTTTTATCGCTTGCTTATCAAATGTTGGCTTAGTTAAGGCCGTATTTAGTAATTTTAGCGCATCAGGTAGGTTATCACCCAAAGTCCTGATAGTAATCGAAAAGTTATCATTTTCTGCTTCAAAAGAAATATTAGTGGCCAGTTCTTCAAGTTTTTTACGGAATTCAAATGATGAAATTCCATCGGCTCCTTCATCTAGTAAACTTGCTACAAGATTGGCAAGTCCAAGTTTATCTTTCGGGTCGTAAGCATAACCGGCGCCTGTAAAGGATATCTTTACTGCTGCAATCGGTAAGTAATGGTCTTCTACTACCCATGGGGTGTAGTTATTATCAGGTGCTGTAATCTGAACTTTTGGTAAAGTAGCGTTTGCAGCACATGCTACAAGCATTAAGAAAGTTACAGTTATTATCCGAACAACGTTTTTCATAGTTTATAATGATTACTCCTTTTGTAATCTGCCAGTAACTGAATTCTCTTTACGCAATACAGCAATTGCTGCGGCTTTTATTTGCTCTGCTGTTACCGCCTTAATTTTTTCTTCCCATGTATCAATATATTCGGTACCCGCGTCTGTTACCATAGCCTGCCCATAAACATATGCCAGATTCTTTAAATCCTCACGCTGGTATATTACTGCTGCAATTAGTGAATTTTTGGCTCGTTTTAAATCTTCTTCGCTAACACCATTTTGCTTTATTAAATTTATTTGGTTATCGACCGCTTTTTCAATGGTATCCAAATTATGCTTTGGAGAAGGTGTTCCCGCAATGGTAAATATAGATGGCCCCAGTGCCAAATCATCATAATAGCTGCCAATGCTTGCAGCTATCTCATCTTCTACCACTAATTTTTGGTATAACTTGCTAGTATTACTATCACCCAAAATGTATGAAAGTAGTATCAAAGGAAAGCAATATTCTTTTAAGGAACTATTCTGACTTGGAGCAATATAAAAACGCTTCCATTCAGGTTTTGCTACTTTGCTATCTGACATGCTTATATTGCGCGGAGCCAAGTGCCTAGGTTCTTCAAGGAAATGTCGTACCGGAGTATTTTTAGGTTTTATTGCGCCGTAATACTTTTCAGCAAGAGGTTTTAATTCTTTAGCTGTAATATCGCCGGATACCACTAATACAGCATTGTTAGGGGAATAATAACTTTCATACCAATGCTTAGCATCTTCGGCGGTCAGCCCTTCCATTTCATGGCGCCACCCAATAATAGGATGGTGATAAGGGTGGTTTAGATATAGCATCGCACGCATTTGTTCATTTAGTAATGAAGATGGCTCATTATCAATGCGGGAAGAGCGTTCTTCCAGTATAACGTCACGCTCTTTATATACAGATTCCTGGTCGAATACCAGGTTCTGCATGCGGTCTGATTCCAGCTGCATAACGAGCTCTAGCTTATCGCGTGCTATATTTTGGAAATAAGCAGTGTAGTCGTACGCAGTAAAAGCATTGTCGTTACCACCTGCTTTTGCTACTAGACTTGAGAACTCGCCTTTTCCAAAATTTTTGGTACCCTTAAACATCAAATGTTCAAGAAAATGTGCAATACCGGTTTTGCCAGGCAATTCATCCTGACTGCCGATTTTATACCATACCATATGTGATACTGCTGGTACTTTGGTATTAGTTACTACTACTACCTGCATACCATTCTGTAGGGTAAAGCTTTCGCTATTACTTGCATCAGCCGTGTTAACTAGAAGAAGAAAGCTTATAAGAATTGATATTAAAAATTTTATCATATTTTTCCTGTTGCTTTAACTAGCGCTTTAAACAATTTAAAACTTGTGTCGTCTGGATTTGTAAAAAATTCAGGATGCCACTGTACGCCTATAACAAACTTATAGGCAGGTAATTCAATGCCTTCTATTGCGCCATCAGACGAAACAGCATTTACTACCACACCATCAGCGACTTCAACTAATGCTTCGCGGTGTGCAGTGTTGACCATGAATTCATCAACGCCGGATATTTTATGCAGAAAAGTGCCATTCTTAACCTTTACCTTGTGGGCAAATTCATTAGCTGGTTTTTCGTTTAAATGATCAATTTTTGTACCAAGATATTTATTAATATCCTGTGTCATTTTACAGCCATTAATCCCACCAAGCAGCTGCATTCCTGCACAAATCCCTAGCAGTGGCATATTAGCCTTAAGTGCTGCCTTTATTATATCAAGGTCAAATTGTAGGCGTTGTGAATGCTCGTAAGGAGATTTTGCTTCTTCAATATACCATTCATCAGGTGAGGCAAAAAAACCGCCTGGTATAACTATTGCGTCAATATTTTGCAGGTATTCTTCAATACCTTCGTGCACTTGTGGAATGGCGAGCGGTAGGCCGCCTGCTTTGTAGATTATATCGAAATAGCTATCGCGCAATGCGTGGTGAGGGCGTTTGGAAAAAGTGCCTTTTTCCTGCCAGTCCATTGTAATACCTATCCTTGGACGCATAATACCTATTTTCCAAAAATTTTCTGCAATACGCTTCTTTCGTCAGGATCAGCAGTAGGTGTTTCGCCTTCAGTTACTGATTTGCCCTGTTCTTTATTGTCTATAATTCGCTCTCTTTCCTTTTTAGCATCTACTACATCAGGCGTCTTTTCTTTCTTTCCTTTTGTTGAAAATGTAGAAAGTTTATCCATAATGGTTTTGTTTTCTTCGGCCGATTGTTCTTCGGCATTTTCGCGTTTTAGGATTGCTTTGATGCTTGGATTTGCATCTACAGTTCCTGCCATGCTAAGGAATGCGCTTTCGGCGTTACTCAGCTTGCTACTATTTTGGTTTCCTTCGCTACTTCCTGAAACTTTCTGTTCAAGTAATGTTTTGCTACTGGCCGCGTTTATGGCAGCCCCTTCCGCCGCTTCAGATGGTGGGCGGAGTGTGAATTCTGGCGGAAGACTAAGTGGTGGGTTAGAAATGACTTTAAATTCATCTGGTGCAGTTCTGCGTAGCCCTAAAGTATCTTTTGCTTTGCTGCTGCAGCTTGCAATAATCGGTAAGCATAATACTACAAAAGCTATTTTTTTATTCATACGTATCATTGTGATTCCTTCTCTTTGCAAATAATTCCTTCTAACAATATCATAAACACACCTATACATACCGCGCTATCAGCTACATTAAATGCAGGCCAGTGATAATTTCCAATATAGAAATCAAAAAAATCAGCAACAGCGCCAAATGTAATTCGATCAATTATATTCCCGACTGCGCCGCCAATTATTAATCCATAAGCTATTGCAATATATGACTTTGTGGCCTTAAACAATAAGAAACACAGTATAAGTGTAATAGTTATAGCTACAGCTGATAAAATATACTTACCATACTCTAGCCCGTTAAACATGCCAAAGCTTACGCCGTAATTATAAACCTTTACCAAGTTGAAGAAGGGCAAAACTTCTATAACAGGGTGATTAAAAGCATCTATGATTTTAAACACATAGTATTTACTCCATTGGTCCAGGAGTATGACTAATGCTGAAATTGACAGTCCTTTTACAAGCATTCTCATGATAATAGTTCCATTGCCCTTACACAATCCTGTTGAATTTGTGCCTTTAATTGCTCAACATTAGCAAATTTTTGTTCAGGCCGTATATACTCTATAAACTCAATTTCGACATTTGCACCATAAATATGATTGGAAAAATCAAATATATGCGCTTCCAATGTTTCGCTTTGACCAGAAAATGTCGGCTTTGCACCAATATTTGCCACTGCTTTATATACAGTATTATCAGTTAAGATGCGAGCTTTTACTGCATAAACACCGGATTTTGGCCTTATCATCTCGCCAGTATTAACATTAATAGTTGGGAATCCTAAATCTTTGCCGCGGTTATCTCCTTTCTCCACAAACCCGGCAATTGAATAATTGCGGCCAAGCATGGTCTTTGCCTTGCCTAAATTGCCATTTTTGAGATTTTCACGTATTTTTGTCGAGGAGAAGATCTCATCATTACTGCCAATGGCCTCCACTTGTGTAAAATTATAGTTATATTTTGATGAAAGTGATTGTAGTAAATCGGCGTTGCCGCCACGATTTTTCCCAAAGATAAAATCATAACCAATTATAATCTGCTGCGCCTCTAGCTTCTCCACCAGTATTTCTTTAATAAAATCTTTTGCAGATAGAGAAGAAAATTCCTTATTAAAATCTACCACAAACAAAAAATCGATCCCCATTTCTTCAAGTAGGGCTGCTTTTTGTTCCAAAGTAGTTAATCTGAAATTTGGTAAGTCAGGTTTAAATACAGAAACCGGATGAGGTTCAAACGTCATTACTGCTGCGGGGGTATTAAGTCTCTTAGCAATATCCATAGTTTCTTTTATAATTGCCTGGTGCCCTTTGTGGATGCCATCAAAATTGCCTAAGGTAACTGAGGTTCCTTTGGCAGTTGACGGTATATTTGCAGAAAGCTTTATTATTTGCATAGGAGTTCCGGATTCTAGCCCCTGGATTCTTTCTCCCCTTCATGGCGCAACCGCATATAAATTAATATCGGTGAGCCAATATATATGGAAGAGTATGTTCCAATAACAATACCAAATAACACAGTTAAGCTAAAGCTTCTAACTACCTCACCACCTACCATTACAAGAGCAATAATAGATACAATAGTAGTAGACGCCGTCATAATAGTGCGCGAAAGAGTTTCATTAACACTTAAATTAAGTAGCGCAGAAAAATCCATTTTCTTAAACTTACGCATATTCTCGCGGATGCGGTCAAATATAACGACGGAGTCATTGATTGAATATCCCACCACTGTCAATATTGCTGCAATGGATGATAAATCAAATTGCAACTGGGTAATGCTTAGGAATCCTACAGTAAGGATGGCATCGTGAATAAGAGCAATAATACCGCCCAGGCCATATTGCCACTCAAAACGGAACCAGATATAAACCATAATTGCAGCAAGGGTTAGAATAAGCGCAAGTGCTCCTGCTTTTATTAACTCTTCGCCAACTTTCGGCCCTACATAATCAACTTTACGGTACTCAACACTTCCAAAATTTTGCTCAAGTAAAGTTTTTATGTCGTTTATAACTTTTGTGCGCGCCTTTTCATCGTCTGATGTTTGCCCTATACGGATAAGAACATTGTTTTCCTTGCCGATAGTCTGTAGCGCTACATCGCCTACATTGGCTTCTTTTAACAATGTACGCATTTTTACCAGTTCCGGGTTTTCCTGGAATTTTGCATCAATTAATATGCCGCCGGTAAAGTCAATGCCTAGATTGAGTCCGCGCGTAGCCAGGGAGCCAATAGTAGCAAGAGTAAGAAAAATAGACAGAGCAAAAGCTATCCATCTTTTACCTAAGAAATCAATTTTTAGTTCGTTGGAAATAAGTCGGATAGGAAATTTCATTGGCAACTCTATGTATTTTAGTGATGTTGTTGATTAGCATTTTTGTGGGAGAAGTGCAAGATTTAAGTGTTTTAGCTCTTATAGCTGTGCTAGTCACCCAAATGACACTAGACACTAGCCGCTTCTTCCTCTAACAATAATCACCGGTAAAATAAAAGGTAGTGACTTATGTCCCTTTTTAAATCTGCAGCAACAGTTGGTGGCTATACGTTTTTATCCCGTATACTGGGGTATATACGCGATATGTTTATTGCCTCAGCGCTTGGTGTTGGCGCACTTTCAGATGCTTTTATAATTGCTTTCCGCCTGCCTAATATTTTCCGTGCTTTATCTGCAGAAGGAGCGTTTAACTCTGCTTTCGTGCCGCTATTTGCCGGAAAACTGACAACGGATGGTAAAGAGCAAGCCACCAGTTTTGCTGGGCATGTTATGTCATTCATGTTTATTGTGTTGGTTGCTTTTTCTATAATAATGGAACTTTGCATGCCATTTGTAATGCATATTATTGCCCCTGGCTTTAAAGGCAATGCTGAGCAATTTGGCTTATCAGTAGAATTAAGCCGGATTATGTTCCCGTATCTGGTTTTTATTTCACTTGTAGCATTATATAGCGGAATCTTAAACAGTATGGGGAAATTTGCTGTCGCCTCTGCTGCTCCAATTTGGCTAAACATTACCATGATACTGGCTATTGTATGTTTTGATAAGTATACAAAGACTCCTGCACATGCGCTTGCATGGGGTGTGTTTGCTGCCGGTGTTATTCAGCTTGTCTGGTTATTACAAGCAGCTTATAAAGCTGGTGTTGTATTAAAACCATGTGTGCCAAAATTAGATAGCCAGCTAAAAACCCTGCTGAAGCGCATGGTTCCAGGAATTATAGGAAGTGGTATTACCCAGATAAATATTCTGGTTAGTGCAATGATTGCAACCTCAATCTCTGGTGCAATAACGTATCTTTATTATGCTGATAGGGTGGTGCAGTTTCCGATGGCGATAATAGGGACGGCTATGGGAACAGCTCTTTTGCCGACACTATCAAAGCAACTGAAACAGCACCAGACGGAAGAGTCCATCAAAACCCAGAACAAGGCGCTGGAGATTGGTTTACTGCTGACAATCCCGGCTGCGGCTGCCCTGATGGTAATGGCTGAACCACTAATTACGATGATGTTTGAAAGAGGTAAATTTTCAGAGGCTGATACACTCGCTACTAAATCTGCTCTAATTGCTTATGCTATAGGCCTTCCTGCTTTTGTTTTGCTCAAAATATTCACACCTGTATACTTTGCCAATGGTGATACCAGAACGCCAGTAAAAATAGCAGCTATATGCTTTTTTGCTAATATAGCGCTTAGTATTGGTTCTGTGCAGTATATAGGTCATGTTGGGGTAGCTTTTGCTACTACGGTTTCTTCCTGGCTTAATATAATAATGTTGTGTGGCATTTTAATGAAACGCAATCTTTACCGCATGGATAAAACGGTAAATATAAATTTGGTAAAAATAGCATTTTCAGCTGCAGTTATGGCTGCAGTTTTATGGTACCTGCAAATAGTATTAAAGTCTTACCTTGAAAGTAGCCTGCTTATAGAAACTGTTACTGTATTAATTCTGATAGTAATTGGTATGGTTTCGTTCTTTGCCGTTGTGCACCTGGTAGGTGGTCACAACGTAAATTATCTAAAATATTTGAAAAGAAAGCAGTAAATGTTACAACTCCTTCTGAAAAAAGAAGCTATAAAATCCGTGACGGAGGGTAATCCGTGGATATTCTCTGGCATGATTGCAATGACATCAGAACTGGAAATGGCTTCGCCCGGCTCATTGGTAAATATACTTGATAACCGCGCTAAGCCAATTGCTGTTGGTTATTTTAATCCCAAAAGCCAACTTGCTTGCCGTGTTCTTTCTAATCAGCCGAATACTGTTATAAACCAACGTTTCTTTGCCAATTTATTTGCCAAAGCGTTAGCAAAACGGGAGAAATTATTTCCACATCCCTATTACCGGTTGGTTCATTCTGAAGGTGATGGGACACCTGGACTGATTGTTGACCGTTTTGGTGATACTGTAGTATGCCAAACTTCTACTGCGGGTATGGAAAACCTGAAACCAATATGGCTGCCTGCATTGCAGGAAGTCGTAAATACCAAAAGAATTGTGCACAGGGACGATATCCCTGCACGTAAAAAAGAAGGGCTGGAGTTACAGGTATTAGCAGATGAGGACTTATCCTCTCCAATAGAAGTAAAAGAGCACGATTGCATTTACTATGCTAATTTATTAACTGGCCAGAAAACTGGCTGGTTCTACGACCAGCGTGCCAACCGGCATTATTTTGCGGGGTTAGTAAAGGATAAAAATGTGCTTGATATTTACTCGCATAGCGGTGGTTTTGGTATAGCCTCGGCCAAAGGGGGTGCCGCAAATGTTACCATGGTTGATTCTTCTTCTTTAGCCTTAGAGCTGGCGAGCCAGGCAGCAGAAATGAACGGTGTAGAGAGTGTATGTGAATTTACCCGTTCGGATGCTTATGAATATTTAGAAGAATGCGTAAACGAAGGGAAAAGATTTCAGGTGATAATGGCTGACCCACCAGCCTTCATAAAAGAAAAGAAATATACTGCGTCGGGTCTTAAGGGATACCAAAAATTAGCCCATCTGTGTGCTTCTGCGCTTGAAAAAGATGGTATTTTCGCCATTGCTTCTTGCTCCCATCATGCGGCTGCACGAGATTTCCGCAGGGCTGTCGAGCAGGGAATCAAAAAAACTGGGCGAAATTTTGAGTTAATACACAAGGCTGGAGCCGATAAGGATCACCCAGTACATCCAATACTAACTGAAGGCCAGTACCTAAAATTTATGGTATTCAAAGTAGAATAGTCATACAGCAGATTGAGAATTTATGCAGTAAAACCTAAACCTGTCTTCATATACAGTAGAGGAATTACAGCCTATGGATTGCGACTTAGAAAAAAGATTTATAGATATAGAGCCTATTGCTTGTGCGAATGTGTACAGAGAGCCCTATCCATATTTTATAGCAAAATCGGTAATTCCACCTAAATATAGTAAGGAAATCAATCGTGATTTTCCAATTATTAGAAAGCCAGGCTTTTTTCCATCAGACGTAATTAAAAGCGATGGATCATTTAATGTCTTACTTAGAGATTTAAAAAGTGAGGAATTTACTAGGCTATTAGGTAACAAGCTTGGAGTAAGGCTTTGTGATAAACCTTGCCTTATTACTGTCCGCAAATTATCTGCCTTAAAAGATGGGCGTATTCATAATGATGGAGAAGCTAAAATTGCTACAGCTTTGCTATATCTTAACGAAGAGTGGCCTGAAAATGAAGATGGTGGGCGGCTTAGGATATTGTATAATGATAAAGATTTTGATGATAGTGCAGCAGAAGTAAGCCCGGTTTTTGGAGAATTTATAGCATTTGTACGAACTAATAATTCCTGGCATGGGCATAAACCTTTTAAAGGTGAAAGAAGGGTAATTCAGATTACTTGGCTAAGAAGTTATGAAGATTATATGCGTAAAACTAAGCGTGGACGTTTTTCATTCTTTGTAAAGAATTTTATTCCATGGAAGTATAAAGCTACTTATTAACTATAAATGGTGGGAGAGGAGGGACTTGAACCCCCGACCAAGGCGTTATGAGCGCCCTGCTCTAACCACTGAGCTACTCTCCCAAGTAAAAATCGCAGGTGGGAGTATGTAATTAGCTAAGAAGAAAGGAATTTGCAAGCAGAAACTTGAGTATATGCTGTATGCTATTAATACTCATAATTCATATTAAGCCCGTTATTATTACCGGTAAAGTAGTCATCGGAATAGTCAAGGGTACTCTGGCCACCTATATCTAAAGGCCAGGCGCCGTTACCAGCCAGGGTTCCAAAGTTACTAAATGGCATCAAAACAGTACCTCCCGGCCCCCACATATTAAGAAGTCCTTCATCAAAGATACTGCGGGTTCCAAGGAATGTTTCGTGGAATTCGCTGGTCTGGTTAGGTAGCCTCATTCGTATATCACTCTGGCGGATTGTACCATAAATGTAGTGCCGGCAAAAATCATAAGTATCTTTCCACGTGCGGTAATAAGTAGGATCTTCGCGTAGTTTTGGGTCCTGTTTAAAGGAATAGAAAGTTTTATAGGTAGTGCTAGTCATGCTTGAAAGCCCGGTTTCGCAGCCATCTTTCCATCCACGCTTATACTTGTTAGGTGCATCATCTGGCATTTGTTTAAAAAGCCATGATGCAGGCTTAAGGAAGTCAGGATTGTTATAACACCCTGTAAGTAATAAAAATGATAAAAAATATACCAGCTTTTTCATACTTTACCTTGTTGCCTCATTAGGGCATAACACGCATAAATTGTTATCAAGCGACTTATTATTGGTACGATCATATGCATCCCACACAAAACGGAATGAATACTGCCTGCAATAGGTATAAGCATCTTTCCATGCTTTGTAATAGACTTCGTTATCTACTTTATAAGGATCTTGCTTAAATGAGTAGAAGCTTTTGTAATAGCCAGGGTTCATTGTTGAAAGGCCTGTACTACACCCGTCATCCCATCCTTCAGTATATTCTGGTGAAGCATTTTCGCGGTCAGGTCCACCCATACGCCAAGGTTTTGGCGCAAAGCGACTTTTCTCATCAAATATCTTTCCGGCACACGATGCCAGCAAAATAGTTATTAATAATATTACAATATTTTTCATCTTAGTTGTGCTAAATAATATTACGCCTTAAATACTGGAATACATATCTCTGGCAATAGTTAAATGCATTTTTCCAACCAGTGTAATAAACCGGATCTTGTGATAGCTCATAATTTTGTTTAAAGTGGTAGAATCCTCGCTGTAACCTGTTTGAAGTTGCCGATATTCCTGTCTCGCATCCGTCACGCCAACCTAGACGGAAATTGGTTGGCCCTTCTGGTCCTTGATTTAGCATTTCCTGCATCCATGGCGCCCCTACTTGCGGTTTTGCATCGCAGGCAATAATTAATAACAAAATGGATAGTAGCGTAATATTTTTTATCATAACTACCTCCAATTCCCCATACCATGTTCATCGACCATCATCCCTATAACCGCACAATAAGCGTAAGCATCCTTCCACATCTGGTAATACACATTATTGGTAGTAAGGGTTGGATCCTGTTTCCATGTAAAAAACATTTTATTAAAGCTGTTAGCATATCCTGAATATCCGCTTGCACATCCGTCTTTAAATCCCTGTTGGTACTCCGGTGGTCCTTCAGGCGGGTCTTCCAAATTAATTTCGTTAGGCTTTGCCCATCCGAATTTATTGTACTGCTGCGTGCAGCCCTGTAAAATTATGAGTAATACTATTAAATATTTTTTCATATCAATGGGTTTCCCAGTCTAGTGTCAGGGTACAATATGTGCTGGCATCTTGGAAACCACGTAAATACATAGCATCAGTTGTAAGTCTATCGGCGTCTATTTTAGGACCACGAAGACGATATAGCCCCTCACCTATAGCACTAGTTGCGGTTTGGCAACCATCCTGAAAACCTGATTCGTAGCTATATTCCTTTTGTTCATATTCATTTTGAGGTGTCCGGTCAGGAAAAGGTGTGTGGTCAAAAATCTGGTCCCTATATGCACGAGGTTTGAACTGATCTTTGCTTATACCTAGGAATTTGCGTTCTGGTGGTACTTGCTCCCTATCTGGTCGTGTGCAGCCAGTAGCCATTAATGCTGAAATAGCAACAAGCACAAGGATATAATTTTTCAGCGTGTTCATAAATATGTCCATGTGCCTATTATAGCAAAAAAACATTGATATTATATTACAAATATAATGATTTAGCTATAATTATGGCGAAATAGACCTGGAATTGTATATTATATGACTTTTTAACCAGAAGGTAACGTATTAGCTGCCGCCAGAGCTAATAATCATAGCTGCCAAACTTTCTGAGAAAGTGCCTAGTTGTCCGCCTATATATGGTAAAAGTACAATAAGGGCGAAGAAAATTGCGACAATTTTTGGTACAAAAGTTAAGGTTTGTTCCTGAATTTGTGTTAATGCCTGAAATATTGAAACAATAAGGCCTACAATTAACGCTACCAGCATTAGCGGAAGTGATACCTTCAGCAGTATAAATATTGCTTCCCGACTTATTTCTAAAGCAGAGCTTGGATCCATTTTTTTTCCATTATATAGGCATTTTCATGATATCCTGATGTGCTGCAACTAATCTATCCCTTACTTCGATTACGGTTTTAAGCGTAAGTTCGGCTTTAGAGATGGCCATAACAACATCAGTAATATCTGCTTGCTTTACCAGTGATTTGCCCACCACTGCTTCAGCATTTTTCATGCTGGCTATAGAAGAACTTATAGGGCTAGAAATAATGCCTGAGAAGTCATTTCCGTTTATGCGTGCCGGTGTTACAGAATTGCCGCTGGTCTCAATATTATTAAAGATTCTGGCAGCGGTATTATAAGCGTTTAAGGCGGCACTAAAATTTACAGTCATTACAAGCTCTCATTATTTAAGTAATTCAACGGTGTTTAAATACATTTTTTTTGAAGTCTGCATAGCACCAAGATTGGCCTCATAAGACCTTTGTGCCTCTTTCATATCCAGCATTTCTACAGGATTCTCGACATTAGGTAATAAGACGTAACCTTTTTCATCGGCAGCAGGATTGGCAGGATCAAACTTAGCTCCAAATGCGGTTTTATAATCACGCCCTATTTTATTTACAGTTACTAATTTAACACCGCTTTGTTTATCTAGTTTTTCTTTGAAGTTAATTGTTTTGCGACGATATGGCTCAGCCCCTGGAGTAGTGCCAATAGAGGAATCATTGGCTATATTTTCTGAAATTACTTTCATTCTTTCTCCCTGAACACGCATTCCTGCAGCAGATTGCATCATTGCATCATCTAGGCTTGCAGCATTTGCAAGAAAGCAGATTGATATTAGGAATAAGAACAATATCTTAAACATTAACGTACCCCTCCAATTGCAGTTCTCAATAAACCATTCATTTGCTTAAGTACATTAGTGGTAGTTTCATAATCTCGGTCAGTTTCTGACATTTTTACCATTTGCTCTTCTAGCACCACATTATTGCCTGTTGGCGTGGTTTCGTAACTATCTCTTTGCTTTATGGCTTTAAATCCCATTGCAGAGCCCGCTCCACCAATGTGGCCAGGTGTGGTAGTAGCAAGCTGTAATTGGTTAGTACTTTTTCCAAATTTTAATGGTTTTAAATCATTAGATTTATAGCCGGGAGTATTGGCATTAGCGATATTTTGAGAGATAACCGATTGCCTGCTGTTTAAGTAACGCATTTTTGTTTGCAAGGAAGAAAATACATCATCATTAGCGGTGGCTGATGATACAGAAGATAGCAATAAAACAATTGCAGCAAGTATTTTCATGGATAAACCAGCATTATTTTAAAGCATAAAATAACGCCAGGCTACTTGCCAGCGCGATATTATATAACCACAAGCTATAGTATATTTCCAGTTCTTTTTATACTAAATGGTGGATAAGTAGAAGAAAGGTAGAATCAAGAATCTGGAATCTAGAACAGCAGAAAAGCACTTGAATTCTAGATTCCAGATTCTTGATTCTACTAGACACCAACCCACAAATCTCCTATGACAAACCTATGGACATAATAACAATATTACAAGCTGCGCTACTTGGAATGGTTGAAGGACTTACGGAGTTTATCCCCGTCTCCTCCACTGGTCATTTGATATTATTGATAGATATACTAGGATTTAAATCACCACCTGGAAAAACCTTTGAAATTATTATCCAGCTAGGGGCGATTCTTGCTGTATGCTGGCTTTATCGCCAAAAAATTATTGATGTGGTTATTGGTCTGCCAAAAGATAAAAACGCGCAGAAATTTACTATTAATATTTGCTTGGCATTTTTGCCTGCTGCCGTGCTTGGGGTGTTATTTCACGGTTTCATAAAGAACGTATTATTCTCACCATATGTGGTATGCGCTAGTTTAATTATTGGCGGATTTATCATTTTATTAATTGAGAAAAATGTGCGCA
Source organism: Rickettsiaceae bacterium (assembly GCA_021323415.1). Classification (GTDB taxonomy): domain Bacteria; phylum Pseudomonadota; class Alphaproteobacteria; order Rickettsiales; family UBA6187; genus JAJONM01. The sequence continues at coordinate 11,273 of JAJONM010000007.1, read as the reverse complement.
CGCCCAAATATAATTCAGTTGAGGCAATTGGTTGGAAAACTGCATTATCTATCGGCTTTGCCCAAAGTGTGGCAATGATTCCTGGTGTATCGCGTTCAGGTGCTACTATTATGGGGTCACTACTCCTTGGTGTTGACCGCAAAACTGCTACCGAATTTTCGTTTTTCCTTGCCATACCAACCATGCTAGGCGCCACAGTTTTTGATATTTATAAGAACCGTCAGGACCTGTCTTTTGATAATGTGGGAGTAATTGCTGTAGGTTTTATTGCTGCGTTCTTATCTGCAATGTTAGTAGTTAAAACCGTTATTACTTTTGTAAGTAATAACGGTTTTAAACCTTTTGCATATTATCGTATTATTTTAGGAATCGTAATGCTGGCTTTGCTTAGTTCTTAAGCAAAGAACCTGCGTTCTCCAGCTGGTTTTGTTGGTTTTCCATCTTTGCCGCCAGGTTTCTTAAAGCTAAAAGTTTTTACACCGCCTCTTTTAGCAAAGAATCCTTTCTTTGGTTTGTGTTGGTCGTTACGGTTACCGCTCTCAGATTTAAACTCTTCACGGCCACCATTACTGCTTTCACGGTTGGTATTTTCGCGATTAAAGCTTCTACGGCCACCATTGCCACCATCGCGGTTGGTATTTTCACGGTTAAAGCTTCCACGGCCACCATTGCCGCCTTCACGGTTGGTATTTTCACGATTAAAGCTTCCACGATCGCCATTGCTACCATCACGTTTAAAGTTTTCACGGCTAGCGTCACCTTCGCGGTTGCCACCAAAACGGTTACCGCCCTCATGACGGCCGCCTTTACGGCTACGGTTCTCACCCAAGCGGTTGCCACCGCCATTATTGCGTTTTGGACCGTAATTCCTATTGCCATCCCTTTTGTGATTATCGTTGCCACCTTTATTAGCATCAGGACTCAGCAATCTTTGAATATCGCGCCATTTTCCTTTATCTGCAGGAGAAACCAGCGATATTGCCTCGCCTTCTGCCCCGGCTCTGGCTGTTCTGCCGATACGGTGGATAAAATCCTCAGGACATTGTGGTAAGTCATAATTTATTACCAGATCTATGTGAGGAACGTCTAAACCACGTGCGGCAACATCAGTTGCAACCAGTATATTGAATTTTTTTGCACGGTAAGACGCAATAACACGGTCACGTCTTGATTGCTTCAAGTCACCATGGATACAGTCAGCTTTATATCCCTTACGAGAAAGCTTATCCCAAAGTTTCTCAACGCCACGTTTGGTTTTGCAGAATATTATTACTGAACCATCGCCTTCGCGTACTTCAAGTATTTTTAACAACTCACCATATTTTTCTTCTTCTGAAGTTTCTATAACAACCTGCTTAATTTTAGCGGCAGGAGTTGTAGTAGAGCCAGCAGAAACGCGCACCGGGTCAACCAGATAGTTCTTGGAAAGACGCGCAATTTCTGCAGGGATTGTAGCGGAGAATAACATTGTCTGACGTTGCTTAGGAAGGTATTTAACGATTTCGTCAATCTGGATACCAAAGCCCATATCAAGCATACGGTCAGTTTCATCTAGTACCAGGAAGCCTGCGTCATGCAGTTTCAATGTACCGCGCTGTAAATGGTCATTAATACGCCCTGGAGTGCCAACGATAATCCGTGGGTTAGCACGTAATTGTGTATATTGTTTTGGCATTGGCTCACCGCCAATCAGCACTGCTGTGCGGATTTTATTTCTAAATCCTAGCAATGTGCTAACTGCAGCTTCAACCTGCACAGCAAGCTCGCGAGTGGGCAACAATATCAGTGCAGAACCACGCGATGAATTCATCAGTTTAGTCAGCATTGGAATTACGAATGCAAAAGTTTTGCCCGTTCCAGTTTGTGCCGAACCTAAAATATCCTTACCTTGCAGACCAAAAGGTATTGCTTTGGATTGAATTTCAGTAGGAATTGTAAAATTCATGCGGGTAAGTGCAATAGCGAGTTCTTCTGGTAAGCCAAAAGAAGCAAACGTTGCTGTTGATGGAGCTGCTATAGGAACAACTACTGCAGCTGCAGATGGTGTTTCTACGGTAGGTGTTATAGGTCTCTGTGCGGGAGTCTTTTCCAGCATAGAGGGTTGGCCTAAGCCATTATTATTAGTCATAATATTTCCCCTTGTGCAGAAAAGAACATGGGATAGTTTCGGCTATCCCATTTGTATAAAATTCCGCACGATTGTATAAATGTGAAAGTACAGTCCATTACCTAAGTAAAATTAAATTCGCATAAAAGAAGCGAGGTGTAACAAAGTACACAAAGGTAATGGACTGATTAAGTAATTATTACGCAGCTATTTTTAGATTAACGGCAGAAGTTTTGCCATTTTTATTCTCTAATTCGTAGCTTACTGTCTGGCCCTCGTCTAGTGAGCGCAAGCCAGCTGACTGAACTGCACTAATGTGAACGAACACATCACTACCACCATCAGCAGGTTGGATAAATCCGTAACCTTTTGTAGGGTTAAACCATTTTACTGTACCATTTGCCATGTTATTCTCCTCGAAATTGGCGTTAAAAAATAAAATTAAAGAGTCTTGTATTCAAGGCTTTTAGCCCCCAAACCCTCTATCAAACGCCGTATATACCACAAGGATATGCTGCTATAGCAGCCTGCAAATGTATAAGAGTTGTAACTAAACTCGAGGGTATAATAACCCAGTTGATATAATAATGCAAGGATTTACTTGTGCTGTTATGAAATTACTCAACTTTTACAGGAATAAACTTTTGCTGTTGTCCGTCTAACTGTTGAAGCGAGCCGTCAAGAACTGACCAATACCAGCCATGTACTTTAAGTTTGCCGGCCTTTTCGCGCTCATTTACCCATGGGAAACTAAACAGATTTCTTATCGAAACCATAATATTTTCTTTTTCACAATGGCAAATTTTTTCATTTTCTTCCAAATCTGGATATTTAGTTTCTATGATATTACGTGCTTCTTTGGCGATTTCCATCCAGCTCTCGATAAAACTAAAGTCTAAGTGCTTGTTTTCTGGGGGATAAAATAATGAACGTACGCCACCGCAGCCACTGTGGCCAAGTACGATTATATGCTCAACATTTAAATAACAAACCGCAAATTCAAGGGCAGCGCTTGTTCCATGATAACTATCTGCTTTTGGTTGATACGGAGGAACAAGGTTAGCTACATTACGTATTACAAACATATCCCCCGGCGATACATCCATCATTGTTGCAGGGTTAACGCGAGAGTCACTACATGCAATAACTAGTATTTTTGGTGATTGGCCATTTTCTGCCAAATCATTGTATAATGCGCGTTCTTTTGCAAAATGATTAACAAAAAAACGTTTGTATCCTTCTGTTAGTGCTTTTATATCAGTCATTATCTACCTTTTTTGCTTAATATAAAAATTGTTATGATTATGTGCAAGAAGTAAATTTGCTATGATTTTACAGTAGAAGCAATATTTGTTTCTTTCCTGAACATAGCTAAATATAGTAAGTAACAAGTAGCTATTGTAAATACCCCTGAGAAAATTACATCACTGGTAAAGTGCGCTCCTTGCACTATGCGGGTTATGCCATATATCCCACCAAGATAAAGGGATGTCCTAAAAAATAACTTCCTATATGCTGGTATAGCCAGGGCTAAAGCAAAGAAATAAAACCCAACCGAAGGGTCACCTGACACAAAAGAACAGTTACGTTCACACTGCCCGGCTATAATAAAAGGCGGAGTGAACTCTTTCGCGCCTCCAAATTGTTGTATGGCTTCAGGCCGTGCCCTGCCCCAATTATCTTTAAAAATAGTATTTACTACTAAGCCTGGCCCTAAAAGCAGTGCTAATATGAGGTAAATCAGCTTTTTCCGTGATAATTGTAATATGTCACTTTTGCCCAATATGTTCCTAATCAATAAAACTACCCATAAACTTAGTAAACAAATAGTTAGGATCCTTACAGATTCGTGTATATATTCAAATATAGGATGTGTATCGAGGAAAAATTTATCCTCTTCTCTGTAAAACCAACTGGAAATAATAATATCCAACTGCGGATAAATCAGGAATATTATACCAGTTATGCAAGCTAAGGTGGCAAAAACTAATGGCTTGTTGATTTTTAGCATCATGATGGCACAACAATAACTGTAGTTTTTTAGAAAGAAAGCATTTTTTATATATTATGCTTTGCACTAATCTCTTGCACTCGTGATATTTTTTGTGTTATTAGTGCAACTTTGATCTATAGGACTAGAATCTTGATACAGCGTTCTCATATTGCCGCTACGCATGACATAATCATGGCTGCATTTAGCCTGGTTTTTTCGCTTTATCTGCGTTTAGGGCAGGATTTTAACACTTCTTACGCATTCTTATTGCCATCAGTTGCTCTGTTTACAGGTGTTTGCGCAGTAGTTTTTTCATTAATGGGGTTGTATAAGGGTGTTTGGCGCTATGCATCTTTGCGGGATTTAATTAATATTACTAAAGCAGTTACCCTTTCTACCCTTATTTTTATACCAGCCTTATTTATGCTCACCAGGTTGGAAGATTTTCCCCGTTCTGTATTGGTAATAAACTTTTTGGTGCTACTGACAGCACTTGGCGGGCCACGTATTGTTTACCGTATGCTAAAAGACAAAACCCTGGTTTTTGACTTTAGGAATGAAGATAGGCGCATACCTGTTTTACTGGTTGGTCTTGGTGATAGTGCAATCCATTTCTTGCGCGAAACTGCAGCAAGGAGCACTTCAGAGTACAAAGTTGTCGGACTGGTTGATAATGAAAAGGCGCGCGCCGGAAAAATGGTGCATGGGGTTAAAATATATGGTGGCATTGATGCTATACCTAAAATTATTAAGAAACTAAAACGTGAAGGTAACGCGCCGCAAAAGATTATTCTGGCTAATAACTATATAGATGGCCAGACTATAACCAACTTGCTTAAAATGGCTGATACACTTGGTTTTAAGCTATCAAAATTACCGCGCATGTCGGATTTTAGAAGTAATATTGATAAAATTGATATTAAGCCAATTGCGATTGAGGATCTGCTTGGGCGCCCACAAATACCTGCAAGCCTAGGTCGCCGCGAGCAATTAATTAAAGACAGAAAAATACTTGTAACTGGGGCTGGCGGTACTATAGGTAGTGAATTGGTACGTCAGATTGCTGCGTATAAACCGTCATTATTGGTACTAATAGAGATTTCTGAATATAATCTTTATATGATAGATAAAGAGTTGGCAAACCACTTTCCAGAAATAGAAAGGATTGCATTAATTGGTGATATACGTGATCGAAAATTCCTAAATAACAGCTTTAATAGCTATAAACCTGAAATAGTATTTCATGCGGCCGCTTTAAAGCATGTACCAATTGTAGAAAATAATCTGGTAGAAGCTTTCCTTACCAATGTGATTGGCTCTAAAAATGTAGCCGATATGTGTATAGCTCACAATACAGATCGCATGGTTATGATCTCAACTGATAAAGCTGTACATCCAACCAGCCTTATGGGGGTAACTAAGCGTTTAGCTGAGTGTTATATACAAGGTTTAGGGCATAATAGTAGCTCAACTATATTCTCTACTGTTCGATTTGGTAATGTACTTGGATCTTCTGGCTCTGTAATACCATTATTCCAAAAGCAACTGGAAAATGGTGGGCCAGTTACTGTTACCCATCCGGATATGGTACGTTATTTTATGACTGTTCCAGAGGCTGTTGAGCTGGTACTCCAGGCATCTACATTAGATTCGGGCGATAAAACAGAAAAATCTTCAATATTTGTACTAGACATGGGGCAGCCAATCCGCATAAACGACTTGGCTACCCAGATGATAAAGCTGGCCGGCTTACGCCCAGGCCTCGATATAAAGATAGAATATACCGGCATTCGTCAGGGTGAAAAACTCTATGAAGAGTTATTTTATAATAACGAAGAAAAGAAGCCGACCCTTTATGAAGGTATTATATTAGCTTCTGCCCGTAATATTGATTTTGACAGCATTAAACAAAGCATTGCTAAAATCAATGAGGCTTGCTCTGATCGTAATCAGCAGGAAGTGTTGGAACTTTTAATAAAGGTGGTTCCTGAATATAATTCTTCCCCATTAGAGAATAATATTGCTGTTAATAAAAACTAAAACTAAAAGAGCTTTAAAATTATAAAAGCTCTTTTAGTTTTATCTGCTAGCCTATTTCCCTGACTTTTCTAATAGCAATGATAATCATTGATAAATCTGGCTCTTCTTTAGCTTTTAAATCGAATAAGAACCTGTCATAGCGCTCAACTTGCTTTTCATTGGCATAGATAAGTGTATCCATAGCTTTGGTATAATTGTTATCTTTGCCAAGCAATTTAATAAATTGCAATGTAAGACGAGTCTGCTCGACATAAAGTTCATCAACCAGCGTATTATTAGATATACGCTCCCAATACGAGTGCGGTGTAAGTTTATGTAAAGCGCGGCGTAACCATCCAAGGCTAAGTCTTGAACCGATTTGGAAATATGCTTTGGCGGCAACTTCTACAGTAAGGCCGGATTTACGTGCAACTTCCACAATATCGCAAGCTGAAGACATTGCCTCCAGGCTTGCAATCTTTTCAGCCAGCGCTACAGGAAGGCCAAACGACTTAAAGCGTTGCAGTCTTGTCTGGTACGATTCTTTCATCTGTTCTGAAAGTACTTTTGTAAGGCAGCCATACAAATCTCTAACGCCAGGTGCAAAGCTTTCTGCCACTTTGCTAATTTGCAATGGCTGGGTAGAATTGCGCAAGAACCATACGGAAGTCATTTCAACAATATGTTGTATTTCCAGGAATAACTCTTTTTGTTCTTCTGGTTTTATATTTTTTAAGCCACCGATTTCTTCCCATAACGATTCAAGCTCAAACACATCGCTGGTTACTGTATATGCCCTTGCTATATCACAAGATTCAATGCCTGTATCTTCTTTTAAGTGATAAAATAAAGCTGTACCGATACGGTTAATAATATTATTGGTTACTACAGTGGCTATAATCTCACGGCGTAGCGGATGATTAGTAATTTCATCTTCGAACTGCTCTTGTACAGGTTCAGGGAAATATCCCATTAAATTACCTGTATAGTATGCGTCATCTGGTAAGTTACTCTTTATCAGTTCCTCATACAGAACAATTTTGCTATATGCCAGCACTATAGCCAACTCAGGACGAACTAGCCCCTTCCCTTCAGCCAAACGTTTTGTTATTTCTTCATCACTTGGCAGGAACTCTATTGCACGGTCAAGTAATCCGGCTTTTTCTAGTGATGATATGAACCTGCCTAGAACTTCGAGTACTGAGTTGCCTTGCTGTTGTGCAAAAGTAATAGCTTGTGTTTGCAGACGGTTATCATTTAGCACTAATTCCGCTACTTCATCAGTCATTGATTCTAGCAGTTTATTACGTGCAGGTAATGTTAGCTTTCCTTTTGCAATAGCTGCACCAAGTGCAATTTTTAAGTTTACTTCATGGTCAGAACAATCTACTCCGGCAGAATTATCAATTGCATCGGTATTTAACCGTCCGCCCTTTCTGGCGTATTCAATACGGCCAAGCTGTGTAAAGCCTAGGTTTCCACCCTCACCTACTACTCTGGCTCCTACTTCCTCACCATTAATACGTAAATTGTCGTTGGTCTTATCTCCTACAGCTTCGTTTACTTCAGTTTTGGCCTTTACATAGGTTCCTATACCGCCATTCCAAAGCAGGTCAACCGGAGCTTTGAGCATTGCACGTATTAACTCATCAGGAGTAACATCAGTAGCATCAATTTTGAGTATTTCTATTACTTCGCTTGAAAGTTTTATGCTTTTAGCGCTACGTTCAAATACACCGCCACCTTTTGAAATAAGCTTGGCATCATAATCTGCCCAGGTTGAACGTGGCAATTCAAACAACCTTTTACGCTCTTTAAATGAACTAGCTAAATCTGGATTTGGATCAAGGAATATATGCATATGGTTAAATGCACCTAGCAATCGGGCGTGCTCAGAGCGCAGTAATCCGTTACCAAATACGTCGCCCGCCATGTCACCAATGCCAATAACAGTAAAATCTTCTTTGGAAACATCAATTCCTATTTCACTAAAATGTCTTGCAACTGAAATCCAGGCTCCGCGGGCAGTAATAGCCATTTTTTTATGGTCATAACCAACTGAACCACCTGACGCAAACGCATCACCTAGCCAGAAGTTATATTCTTCCGATATGCCATTGGCGATATCTGAGAAGGTCGCGGTACCTTTATCGGCTGCTACTACAAGATATGCATCCTCGCCATCATGACGCACCACATCTTTTGGATGTTTTATTTTTCCATTTACAATATTATCCGTAACGTCAAGAAGACCTCTAAGGAAGGTTTTATAGCACTCAATACCTTCTTTTTGTACTGCTTCACGTCCCTCAGATACCGGAGACTGTTTCACGTAGAAACCGCCTTTAGAACCAACCGGGATAATAACCGAGTTTTTTGTCATCTGGGCTTTCAGTAGTCCAAGAATCTCAGTTCTGAAATCCTCACGTCTGTCAGACCAGCGTAATCCACCACGGGCAACTTTACCACCGCGCAAATGCACACCTTCGATTCTTGGTGAGTATACGAATATCTCAGCATACGGCCTTGGTTTTGGTAGCCACGCAATAGAAGATGATTGGAGCTTGAAAGAAATATAATCTTTCAGTTCACCTTTATTATTTTTTTGGAAGAAATTCGTACGGTAAGTAGCCATAATCAGAGCTAGTAACCCACGAATAACCCTATCTTCAGCTAAATTAGAAACTTTACTAAGTACATTCTCAATATTAGCCACTAGTTTCACCTGGGTTGTTTCCCTGTCTTCCGTAAATGCTGGATCAAAACGACAGTAAAACAGCTCTATAAGTAATTTTACTATGCTGGCATGATTTCCTACGGCTTCCTGTATATAAGCCTGGCTGTAAGTAAAGCCTGACTGTTGAAGGAATTTGCTATAAGAACGCACGATAACTATGTCGCGCCATTTTAAGTTAGCAAGTAGTATAAGCTTGTTTAAAGCATCGCTCTCGATATAACCAAGCCATGTTTTAGTAACTGATTCTTCGAAATTTTTCTTAATAGCATTTAGCTTTGGTTTTTTCATTCCACTTACACTGAAGCGGAAACGGTGTATCCAAATAGATGTATCAGCTGAAGCTGGCTTTGCCTGATAAGTGTGTTCATCAATTGTGGTCAGGCCCATGTTATCGAGAATAGGCATTATTTTTGATAATGGTATCTGCTCTTTTGGTGCGTATACTTTAAACTCAAAAATCTCTTCTGTGCCCTCTAAGGATTCATACAGGTCAAAGCCCACCTGCCCTGATTCTACTACTTTTTCTATCTGCATAATGTCATAATAAGCATCTTCAGTAGAAAAGCGGTTCTGGTAGCTAACAGTGAAAGCGTCTTTATAGCTGTTAAATAGCTTCTCGCCAGTTTCTTCGCCAAAACGGTTGCTTAGCTCTTCTTGCAAATCATCCGACCATTTACGCGTAACTTTAGCCAGTAATTCTTCAATTTTTTGTTCGCTGTATTTTGGTACCTGGCCTGGCTCTGTTTTTATAATAATCTGCAGCCGTGCCAGGTGCGATTCTGTAATCTGCGTATAGTGATTTACTACTACGCCATTTAACGATTCGGTCAGGATTTTTTCCATCTTGTTACGCAGTTCCGTACTCATCCTTTCACGAGGTAGGAATATTATACAGCTGATGAAACGTTCAAATTCATCTTTACGCATGAACAAGCGGACTTTAGGCTGTATAGCAAGTAGTGTAATAGCCATAGCTGCATCAAATAATTCAGCTTCAGTGCTTTGCAGTAATTCATCACGTGGGAAATCTTCTAGAATAGCAACTAATGCTTTGCCACTATGTCCTGCTTTTGAGAAGCCAGATTTTTTATGAATAGCTTCAATTTTTTTGCGGATAATAGGAATTTCTTTTGCGCTTTGGTAGTAAACGCTGGAAGTAAACAATCCGATAAAGCTATGTTCACCAATTACTTCACCTTTTTCATTAATGCGTTTTACCCCTATGTAGTCCATCTGTACGGGACGATGCACTAATGATTTCTTGTTCGCCTTGGTAATACCAAGTAGTGTTTGGTCTTTTTCAAGTAAAGGATTGTCAGAAGATTCTTGTATCCAGCCACTTGGAACGATTTCAGAGTCGCCCAATTTTAAAATACCAAGCTCTGACCCTTTTACTACTTGAGGAGTTTCGCTTTTAGCAGCATTGCCTGAATATTCAACGTAACCTAAGAATACGAAGTTACCGTTTCTTAGCCATTCAAGGAACTCTTTTATCTCTAAAGCGTTTTCGCTTAAAATTTCCTTTTCTTTGACTGAACATGAAATGCTAAAACATTTAGCAGAAGCAGAAAGTTCAGTAATTACGTAATGGATTTTTTTAAGCACAGCTGCCCAATCAGCAACTGACACTTTTACAGCATCTAATACCCTGTTAATGGCTGCTTCCAATCTAGCAAGTTGCTTTTCGTTGTGTATTTTAGATATCAGCAACTGCATAACTGATTCGGCATCTTTGCCACTACTATCACCTTTTAGAGGGTGTAAGCTCTGTAAATTTCCGGCCTTATCTCTGATAACTTCAATAACAGGGTGGGCTAGAGTGTGAATTTTTATGTCGTGACGGGTTAGTTCTTCAATTACAGAATCAACCAGGAACGGTACGTCATCATTAATGATATCAATAACAGTTTGGCCGTTTTCCCAGCCATGCTCTTTTAATGTAGGGTTATATATCCTAATCTTTCCAGTTCCGCGTGGGCGTACTTTAAAAAACTTAAATGCAGTTGTAACTGAAGCGGCAAGTTGCTCTATGTTGTGGCCTTCTAAATCTTCTGGCGGGACGAATTTATAAAACTCTTTTATAAAATCAACCAGCCCTTCGCTTACCAGGTCTTTCTTGGATTCTGATACCAGATTAATAATTTCACCAATTATTTTATGAGTTGTTTTTAAATAGGAGTTAACCATCATAAGACTTATCTCTAATTCATTGCTTGTAAAATTGCTTCTTCGTATAGCACGCCGACAGTAGTGGTGTAAAGGGTAAGTGTAAAAAGCACCTTAGTTATCTGGTTATTAGTAACTATTTACCAACAAATACTTGAATTTAACTACAATAACCAGTAACTACAACCAGCAACTAGCAACCAGTTAATTATGACAACCATATTCGCCACAGCCACAGCTCCAGTCAAATC
>JAJONM010000062.1 GCA_021323415.1 Rickettsiaceae bacterium | reverse complement strand
ACGTCAAACACAACAACGGCGCGGGCATTGCCGATGTGGGCGCGGTCGTAAACTGTTGGTCCGCAGACATACATGCCGACTTTAGACTTATCCTGTGGGATAAAATCCTCTTTTTTCTTAGTCAGGGTATTAAATAATTTTATGCTCATGCGATAGATTTAGTATGAAAAATGGGATAGCGCAAGGGGAATTAGAATCTGGAATCTGGAATCTGGAATCTGGAATCCCATTTACCATTTCTTTACTCTTTTTTCTTATAATTAATTCATGAACAAAGGCCCTGATAAGAAGTTTTTACTGATGAAAATTAAGCTGATGGTAGTTGGCGAAGCAAGCAGCAACCTGCTCCACACACTTGAATATATGGGCTTCCAGGATGTAACAGTTATCGAATCGGCATTAGTTGCAGAATCGCTGCTGCAGATGACATTTTATGGATTTATAGTAACCTGCCCACGAATTGAGGGAAATGACCCAGTGGAATTTATAGAATCTATGCGCAAGGATAGCAAATCACTTTGCAGGTTCAGCCCTATACTTGCCATTTTAGATGAAAAAACCGTATCAAAAGAACTAATAACAAAAGTACGTGACGCTGGCGCTACCGAAATATTGCTTTCCCCATTCGAGATAATACCTTTCCGCGAAAAGATAGTGGCGATGGTAGAAAACCCGCGTAACTTTATTATTGCACGTGAATATACCGGGCCAGACAGACGCAGGAAGAAGCTGGATATAAAATCTGAGCGGAGAAAGCCGAAGAAGGATTGATGTGACAAGCAACGTTATTGTAAGGCTCCTCGGCCTCTTTCCTCCACCCCTTTACCCCTTAAGGCAAAATTTGAGGAAATTGACCCAGTTATACTGTTTTCTTTATTCTCGCCTAATCTCAAAGATGCATCACTACAATCTATCACCTTGCCTTTCTGGCATAACTTAATTTCAGCATTATTTTTACCCGCTGGTTCCTTAAATATATAAGCATCTGCTTCTTTCCCAGGAATCGCCTCAAAGCTTCCATCTTTCTGTACCTTATAAACTATACGGTGCTCCTCGCCGGTTTTAGATGGATGATCCCATATAACAATCCTAGCACCATTAGCCTTATCCTGCTCATTTAAGTGCTTCTTTTCTTCAATTGCCTTCAAATCTTTATCTTTATTTTCTATATATCGTTCACTGGCTTTAGATATTTTAGATATTTGCTTTTTCTGCTCATCTTTATCATCATTTTTTATGGCTAGTTGTAGAGCTAGCATATCTGTCTTAAGCGGTACATTATTTTTTTTATCAGAAACTACTGGTGAGTTTTGAGAAGTAGATTTTGCAGCTTGGGAATCAAGAGTTTCCTTTAAAGCATCATAAACCTTATAACCATCTTTTTTCATAGGAATATGACCACCCCTTTCAACAATAGATTTAGCTTTTTTAAGTAGCGTTTCTTGTTTTTTATTAGAGTTTAGCTGGTCAGCTATTGTATTACTTAAAGCATCTTTAACTTTATGTGTAAGCTTTATATTACTTGCGTCAGCTTCTTTAACAATTTTAAATGTGTCATTATATATGTGAGCAAGCTTATCTTTAGTAATTAGTTTCCCATCACCTATCGATTCTTCAATTGCTTTATCAACTATCTTTATAACATCATTAACTTGTTTATCATGTTTATCTAAAGCAGCATCATCCATATCTGGGAGCTTATTGTAATTTTCTTTAAGATCCTGGTAAGCGCAATATATTTTTCTACCCCTAACAGCTAATTTCATATTAACCGCTGCTGTAGCTACGGCTAAAAATCCTGTCACCCCAAAAGTTGCAACAGAACTACCTGCCCATGATACTGTTAGCACTGTACAACCCATCATTAATATGTCATTTTTATCATTAGCATCTCTTAGCCTACGTATAAGAACATCGATAGGGTTTGGCACATACGCCAAAGTGCTGTTAGTTGTGCGGTCAGTATGTTTCATTTTTTCTACAATTAATATTATGTAGCTATTATTATACATTAAATACGCTTAAATGTCAATGTATGAATTAATAATGTTACGTTTTGTGAAGTTACTATAGAGATATGTAACTAAAAATGGCTATAGGTTTTACAATATGTTAACCACTGCTAATATTTATGGTGCTTTCTTACCACCCTTGTCGGTGATGTAGGTTTCAAGGTCTTTGGTATTTAGATTGGTCACTACGTCATCCAGTTTGCCTTTCATGTCCATATCCAAAGTGACTTTTTTAGTCGCCTCGGGTTTGTAAACAATTTTGGCTACGCCATTCATATCAAAGTTAACCAGGTTGACATTACCTGCAAATACACCGCGGGAAAGCCTGGTTGCTAATTGGAAATCAGTTGCCTTTAAAATACCGCCAGCTGTGGTTAAATGTCCGTCAATTGAATCAAATAAAGTAGTACCCGTGGTGCTTGCTTCTTTTACCACGGCATCCATATCGATTACTGAGTAAAGCGATTGCGATTTTCTTATTATCTGTTCTAAATCAAAATTGTTAAAGATGATATTTCGGCCGGAAAATTTAGCATCCGCTACCATATTGGTAATAAATGCCGATGGGCTTTTTCCGACTGTTTTTAGTGTGCCGCTTAAAAACACGCCACCGGATATATTGTATTTATCAGAGAAGTTTTTGAGCAAGCCATCCGCTCCCACATTAGATAAGACTGCCGATATACCAAGCGAAGGCGCATCTTCACTAATTCCAAAACTACCATTTACCACAGCCTTACCACCATATAAATCGGCAACAGCTCTCTTAAAGGTAAATATTTTCCTTTGTGTTTCACCATCTATTACCAGGTTTTCTAATAGAAGGTTCTTATGCCTGAAAGATTTGAATGCAAGGCTGGTTCTGCCTTCAAAACGCGCAATACCCATGAAATTAAATGGCTTGTTTGACCACTCCCCTTTTTCTTCAGCTTTAGCAGTTTCACTTTTTTGTGGGCGGAATAATGCCGTATCAAATCCGCTTGACCTTACTACAATATCCATCCGCGGATTTTCCTGCGCGATGTTGATATAAGTACGAAGGTTAAATGTTGCCGAATCGGAATTTATCAGTAAACGCTGCAAATCAAAAATTCCACGCGAAACTGAAAGGCTGCTGACGACATTCTTTATATTATAGCCGTTATATACAATATCATTAGCATCAAGGGTGAAATCCAGCTTTACGCCAAATAATTGCAGCCATGAGCGCTCAAGCGATGTTTTACTGGCGGTAGCGATAAAATCAGCAACATTTTCATGAATTTTGTCAGTAAATTTGTACCTGTCTAAATCAAGATTATCAATTTTGATACCAGCTTTTACAACAGGAACAGTGCTTGCCGGCCTGATTGAAACATCAGCCTCAATCAAGGATTTATCTACTGAAATTGCGCCATTGGATATATCAATACGCTGCGGGGTAACTTCTACATCGCCAGATAATAAGTACTCTCCCGCCTCACCTTCGGGAATAAAAGAATAATCCGGCTGCAGCCAAACTGCAAACTCCCTTAAGCTGGCACCTGATAATTCAGCCTTGCCATGCAGGATTGGCCGTGTGCCGTTGTTTTCAATGTTGCCGACAAAGCGCAAGCTGGACTTGCCGGGCATATCGGCCGATACGGAATTGATGATAGCTTTGCCGTCAAAGATATCGGCTTCTATTTTTAGGTTTTCGATTTTCTGTTTGTTGTAAGTGACTTCCTTTATCGAAAAATTAATCATTGCTGAAAGCGCTTGAGGCATATCGAATTTAAAATCTGACAGGGTCATGCTATTCATTGTAGAAGCGTAGTAGTCGATTTCTGTATCGCCTTTAGTGGTAGGTTTCGCCTCCTCAGTAAGAAGTTTATCAAAATCAATTTTTTCAATATTAAGGGTTGCATCCCACTGCAAATTTGTCTCTGCCACTTTTAGGTTAAATAGTGCCTCAAGTACGGCTTTTCCTTTAAGGCTATCAGATGATATATCAATATTGTTAAAACTGACCATGCTGTTGGAAATCAGGAAATCGCCCTTTAAATCCATTTTCTCGGTAGATTTTACGTTAGACAAAATGCTGCTGCTTTCAAAAATTGATTCAACAAAACCAGATAGGTTAGTCACACGGCCATTTACACTGCCTTGGATTTTGCCATCATCATTGGGTGAATATTTTCCTTTCATGCCGATCGAAAAACTATCCGATGACATGTTAAATTCTGCGCTAGCTCCTTCACGGAGTTCCCCCACGTTTCCTTCGAATTTTATCACATGGGAATTATTTGAAAAATTACCTTCCATGCCAAAAGGGCCGTTGACTGAATCAGCTGAAACTTCAGCGGTGATGTAATCGATAGTGCGTTTTTTGCCAGCACTGCTTACAGTTACCGTTCCGTTCTTTATTCCTATTTTATCAGGAAATTGGAATTTGCCAGAAGTATCCCTTGCTTTAAAAGCTTCTCTTACTAAATCCCAATTCTTTTTGCCGTTTGGATATTCCTCCAGTTCAAGGAATGGGTGTATCAGCTCTACTTTTTTAATATCGACCTTGCCGCTTAATAATGACTGAAATGATGAGCCGACTTCAACGGATTCAATGCTTATGATGTTGGGGCTGGTTCCTTCTTTTGTATTTGGGACGGTAACGTTAGTTACAATAATCGATGGCCTTGGTATAAATGACACAGAAACGCTGCCATTGATTTGCGGATCAAGCCCGGTTGACGCCTTGATTGTTAGTGCCAGTTCGTTCTTATAACCATTGAGATTAACCAGCAAAGGAGCCGCAATCAGCCCCGCTATAAGGAACATGAAAATTAGCACTAAAGACAGGAAAAGCCTTTGCACAAAAGCACTCCGGGGGTTGGTGTTTTAGTGGTTTAAAGTATATAGTATTAAATGGGGGAATCAAGAATTAGAATCTAGAATCAAGAACTTGGGATGGGTGTCATCCTGGAAGCCGATTTTCTCTGCGAGTTCACGAGCAGATAGAAAATCGAGCTATCCAGGATCCAGGTAATTCTTATTAAAAAAGACCTTGATCCTGGATATTCAGGATGACGATATTGCCAGACTACCCCTCAATAAGTGCGAAATCCGCCACTTTGTTTAGCGATGCGCGGAATTGGCTAAGGAGTAATAAGCGGTTTTTGCGGATGGCTTTGTCTTCGCAGTTTACGGTTACTTTTTCGAAGAAGCTATCTACTGGTTCGCGTAAGCGCGCCAATTGCTGCATGGCAGCGGCGAAGTTATCGTTTTGGAATGCCTCATCTACGGCTGGCTTTGTTTCGGAAAAAAGTTTAAATAACTCGCTTTCTTCACTTGCTTGCAGGAGAGATTTATCAGGCTCGCCGGCATATTTGGCGCTGTCTTTTTTCTCTTCAGCGAGCACAATGTTAGTTGCGCGCTTATAAGCTGCAGAAAGGTTAGCCCCATCTTCGGTTTTAAGGAATGAATCAAGCGCCTTAGCACGAGCAACCAGACGATGTAAATCATCTTCATGGCCACCGCTTGCAACCGCGTTTATCAAATCATGACGGATAGATTGCTCTTTCATTACTACTCGTAAGCGATCAGTCAGGAATTCTAATAGCTCGTTAGCAATGCGCTCTTTCTTTTGCGTATCGCCGATTAATTTGGCAGGAAATTTTTCCATAGCCTCTTGAAGTAAAACTTTAAGAGGCAGGCGTAAGTTATTCTCTAATATAATTCTTATTACGCCAAGTGCAGCGCGGCGGAGCGCATATGGATCTTTTGAACCTGTTGGTTTTTCATCCGCTGCGAACAGGCCGATAAGCGTATCGATTTTATCAGCGAGCGCCACAGTTATGCTGGTTGGCTGGCTTGGGCAAGTATCGTTTGGACCTTGCGGGCTATAATGTTCTTTTATGGCACTGGCAACATCAGCCTTCTCGCCGTTTTCAGTAGCGTAGTAACCACCCATCAAGCCTTGCAATTCTGGGAATTCCCCTACCATTTGGGTAAGCAAATCAGCTTTGCATAATTTTGCCGCACGCTCAGAATAAGCCGGATTTGAACCCGGAACGTATTTGCACAGCAAACTGGCAAGCGCAGCCATACGGCTAATTTTCTCGGCAACTGTGCCGATTTTTGCGTGGAATACGATTTTATCAAGACCTACAGCACGTGACTCCAGGCTAACTTTACGGTCATTATCCCAGAAGAATTTTGCATCTTCCAAACGGGCGCGAAGTACACGCTCATTACCGCTGATAATTTTTTTTCCACCATCTGGCGATGTCATGTTAGCAACGGTGATGAAATATGGCGCTAGGCCGCCTTTGCTATCGGTCATCGAGAAATATTTTTGGTGCGAACGCATCGCGGTAATTAACACTTCCTTCGGTACATCAAGGAAGCGCTGTTCAATAGAACCTAAGAGCGGAACTGGCCATTCGATAAGACCTGCAACTTCATCAAGCAGTTTTTCATCCGGCTTTAGCGTAGCGCCATTTTCTTTTGCGAGCTTTTCAGCTTCGCGCATGATTATTTCTTTACGCTCGGCAATATCTAATATGCTGGAATTATTGCGCAGTTTTTGCTGGTAATCAGCGAAGTTTTTGACAGTGAATTCATCACCGCCTAAAAACCTATGGCCGCGGGTTTTGTTGTTAGCTTTTAAGTAACCAAATTCAATCGGTAGAACTTCGCCATTAAATATCGCTAAAATATTGTGAAGTGGGCGAACCCAGCGGATATTGTAGGTATTCCAGCGCATGGACTTCGCCCAGGTGTAGGAGGTAATTACATTTTGTAGGTTTTCAGTCAGCACTTGCCCTACTGCGCGGCCTTGTTTTTTAATTACAGCAAAATAAAATTCGCCTTTGTCTTCTTTGCGCTTTTCAAGGTCGGATAGGGATAGGACGGAGGATTTTAAAAAGCCATCAATAGCAGGTTGCGGAGCATCTGTGCGCGGACCGCGTTTTTCAGTTACACTATCTTTCTGCACTTCTGGCAGGCCATCAATCACAATGGCAAGGCGGCGCGGTGACGCATAAGAGTTAATTGCTTTGTACTCAAGCCCCTCGCCTGCTAATTTTTCGCCAATGATAGTTTTAAACTCTTCCATCGCCCGAATCTGCAGGCCGGCTGGGATTTCTTCACTAAATAATTCAAGCAGTAACTCTGCCATGTACTTCTCCTTGTTTGCGTAGCCCCATTAAGGGGTAGTGTCATCCCCGACGCTAGATGAGTCAAAAATCTTCCTTCAAGATTTTTGTAACGAATCTTGTGAGCGGGGATCTAGTGCAGATTGCAACCAGATCCCCGCTCGTAAGTCTCGTAAACGCCGATTAAATCAATCGGCTACTCGACTAACCGTCGGGGATGACGATAACAACTTCTCTTAAGCCGCCTTAGGCTCTTTCTTTTGTTTATTCCCTTCATCCAGCAAAACAACTTTCGGCTGGAAGTTCTTTGCTTTTTCTTCTTCAAGATGCGTGTAAGCGCAGATGATAACTAAATCATCTTTCTGCACCAGACGCGCCGCCGCGCCATTCACACAAATTTTGCCCGAGCCGCGTGGCGCCGGAATTGTGTAAGTTGTAAAACGCTGGCCGTTGTTTATGTTCAGAACATCCACCTGCTCGTAAACAAGTATGCCGGAAGCATCCAACAAATCCTGATCCACAGTTATCGAACCTTCATAGTTCAAATCCGCTTCTGTAACAGTTGCGCGGTGCAACTTTCCTTTTAGCATTGTTATCATTTCTGTACCTCCATTTTTAGGAACATTAGAACTCTGGAAACTTTGGAATTTTTACATCTAAAGCTCCAGAGTTCTAAGGTTCTACCCCTGATTCTCCACCCACTTCTCACAGCAAGCCTTGGCCAGCGCCCTTACACGCCCGATATATGCCGCCCTTTCCGTTACACCAATCACGCCACGTGCATCAAGCAGATTTAAGTGATGGCTGGCTTTTAAGGCATGGTCATATGCAGGCAATGGCAGGTTTTTAGCCAGCAGTGCCTTGCACTCTTTTTCATAATCATCAAAATGGCGGAACAGCATTTCAGTATCGGAATGCTCCTGACAAAAACCCGAAAACTCCCGCTCAGCCTGCTTAAAGACATCTCCGTAAGTCACGCCTCGATATCATATACGCTTTCCTTGCCCTGGATGTACATGGCTATACGCTCAAGGCCATAAGTCAATTCACCAGGGATTGGGTTGCAGTCGATACCGCCAACTTGCTGCATATAGGTAAACTGTGATATTTCCATACCATCGCACCACACTTCCCAGCCAAGCCCCCATGCCCCTACTGTTGGGTTTTCCCAATCATCTTCTACGAAGCGTATATCATGTTCCAGAGGATCGATACCGATTTTTTTCATGCTTTCGAGGTATAAATCCTGTAGATTATCAGGAGATGGTTTCAGGATAACCTGATATTGGTAGTAGTGCCCAAGGCGGTTTGGGTTTTCACCATATCTGCCATCTTTCGGGCGGATAGAGGGCTGCACGTATGCCACATTCCATGGCTTTGGCCCCAGTGCACGCAAAACAGTGGCTGGATGTAACGTTCCAGCACCAACTTCAGTATGATATGGCTGTAATATTATACAGCCATGCTCAATCCAGAATTGTTGCAATGTCATTATAATACCTTGAAAAGACAATGGCTTAGTGTTTTTTATACCGCTCATGTAAAAAATATACCCTTTAATTACAAATGGGCGCGCATGTTACTACTTATGCTGTCAGATTTCAAGGATATTGTAAGAAATTACTAGTAATCTAATTGTCTAATGCTAATGTTGCCAAGCAAGTTATGCTTTTCTACCTTAATAGGATTTAGCTCAAAACCATTCTTATTTGTTGATATGTTTATCCCAAAATCCCCTCCAATGTAGTATCTACAGCAAATTTTATTTGCAATATCAGGCTTAATAACGACACACATTTCATAGGGGGATTCTACCGCAGTATTTAAAATTGTATAGCTACTGCCAACTTTTACAGGTATTATCCGCGTGTCAGCAACGCACTTCCTTAATTCTTCATATAGTACCGACTGGTCATTTAGAACAGTTTCTAGTTTATCAGGGGGGAACTTATTAACATTCTCATTATATGTAATAATTTGCGAAACAAGAGCTGATATTGTAAGTTTGGCTTTTTCTGAAACCTCGTCATCAAAAACAAAAGCTGTGATATCTGCTTTTGAAATTAAACGTCTGGAAGCTAATTTTTTTATAATACCTATCTCTTCTTTTCCCACATCAGAACTAATTATTAAGTCACCAGATACCATATTTCGCGCTGCATCACCTTCCCCTGTCATAACATACACACCAGGAGTTCCTTTATTAATATCTGGCATACCAATTAAAATAAACGAGTTATTAAAATTATTATATAATTTTGTTATTCTTTCTCCTGTTTTATCCATAATGCATCTTATATATAAACTCTCATTTTCAGGATGCTGAAAAGTTATATCTGTTACATTGCCCTCTGCAGTTGATTTAAAACCTTTAACGACTTTAAACTTTCTAACGCCAGCTTCATTTGCCAATACTTTTATCTCACTATATAACTCTTTTTGTTGTTCAACTGGCTTATCAGAAACAATAGCAAGTCGAAATTTCATCATTTTATCAATCAATTTACCACTTTCTGACAATACAGAATCATTCAAAAATGGTGTTATAAAGGGATATATTTTTTTATTATGTGATTTTTCCGGTAAGGTAGGAGTTTTTTTTGCCTCAAGCGGAGGGCTAACCAGCATTGCATTGATATCGTCGACTACTACTTTTTTACACACATCTTCTTCAAATTTACACGCATCTACTTCAAACAGCGGTTCCTCCTGGGGGATGCTACTAAAAACAAAATCGTTATTTTTCTTTAGCTCGCTACTTCTTGATTCATTAAGCGGTTCGCCGCGCTCCAAATAGCCAATTACAGAATCTGTCATTAACGATCCCGATTCTTTTTTGGCATTGCCACTTAACATACGTATTTCAGATTTTGTAAGATCGCTATTATCATCCATGCTAAACTGTGACGGACTCTCCGCTTTACTTGCTGGAATAGCTTCAGAGACTTCTATGCTTTCTGAATTATTAGAGTCCGTATTTTGAAAATTACGACTAAACGAGCTAAACGGATTGTTAGAAGATTCCTGTGAAGGCTCTGTAAAGCTAAACAAACCAGAACTGTTTAAAGGTTTTTTTGGAGGCTCTGCATCGAGTGCACGCGGTACAAAATGAGTGGTCTCATTTACCGCCCTTGGAGAGACTAACCGCACAAACGAAGCAGAAAGATCTGTACTATCATCTAAATTATTATTTACGCCAACCGAATTACTTAATTTTGCTGATTCTTGCTGCTCCTTAGACATGTCACCTCCGTTTGGTAGCATTAAATTTAAATGAAATGCTAACAGCATTGACCTAAAAAACGAATTAGGAGTTTGATTAAGTAATAGCTATTATAGAAAAACCTGGCATCGGGGATAACACATAAAAAACTACAGTGTGTTAACCACTAAAAATGATTAGACTTACCGGCATTCTTATATTTTCTTAGATGCTCTTGCAGCGTGTTTTCCGTAAGCACCTCGATTTTGCAATTATAATTTTCTTCTGATATTTTTACTGCCAATCCTTTATTGATATATAATTGCCCATTCACGCCCCTTACAGTCATCGGTGGAATTATAGTACAGAATGAAGCATTATTCACTTTATCCGGGTGCACAAATATATAGCCATTTTTAACACTAGACATTGATTCTGGCTGCAGCACAAATCTTTTAACATCCTGTTGTTCTAAATCTTCTTTTATTTTATCGTATAATGCCTGCTGAGTTTCAATAATTTGTCCTTTCTTAAGACTAATAGCCTGATCTACTCCATCAAGCCTGTTAAACTCCCTAATTTGCGCCGAGTACATATCCAGGGTGTGTTCTATAATTTCGGGCAATTTTTCGCAAACAAACGGTATGATAAATGGGTAAGCAACGTTTGGCTTTGCTTTTTCTTCAAGCCTAACTTTTTCTGCATAGCTAATTTCTTGTTTAGGCTTAAGCTTTTTAAAAGCAATAGCCTGATTAACAGTCTCAAATAGAAACTGAACACCCTCTCCAGTTTTTGCAGAGCAACTTAGATGCATTTCTGCAATACTATTAACTATGTCATCAGCCCCGGGGTTTGACACCCCAAGGTCTGATTTTGTTCCAACTACAATAAAAGAAGTTTTTGCATCACTAAATTGTTTTGCCAGCTCTTTTAAGTTTATTAAGTTATAAAGCGTTTCTTCTCTTATAGGGTCATAAGCTAAAATAACGGCATCAGCATGTTTAAGATTTGCTAAAGCATTACCAATCCGGTCTTTTTCAGCCGTATCCCATATTACGTTTTGTATATCATTGTCATCAATGGTTATATTTTTATAATACAAATCGGCAAGGATAGTCTTATTACGGCCCTCATCGTACTGGCCATAAACATAGCGTTCAATTAAACTTGTTTTTCCAACCGAATCACCTAGAATAACAATTGAATATTTTTCCAAACTCATATCAACTTCACTTTATGTATTACAAATAAATATGTGATTTATATACACAATTTTATACACAGGACAATAAAAAAGCGAATGGCTTGTTGTTTTATGATGGGTTGAGAGTGGGAGAGTTGTTGCTGTAAAAGTTAATTAGTTTGGCTTAAACATCTTAGCGTTGGTTTTGAAACACATCTGCAACACATTGTAAAATCTATTTTTTATCTTACTCCCCTTTAGGGTACTTATATATTTTACATACCCTTATGTTGAGCTCCACACCCCACGACATGCAATTTATTGCATGGGAAGATGCGGGGTCTACATCCAAGGGCTGTGCCAGTAAACTTCACAGCTTGTTGATGGGTACCCCGTATAAAATCATGAAGGATGATTTTTACGGGGTGTGGAGTTTATCAGAAATAATTACAGCCCGAAACGCGCCCAAATTTGCTTATCGGAAACTGCGCCAATTACACCTTCGGCAAAAGCACCACCGGCTAAACCTAATTTGCGCTTTAGCCAACCCTTTGGCTGAGAGACTTTTACAAATTCAATATCTTCGCCATATTTTTTGCGGATTATAGAACGCATATCGCCGATACCATCGACAAGCCCCAATTGCAAAGCTTTGGTTCCAGTCCAGAACTCTCCACTAAACAATAGATCCTCATCTTCTTTTTTGATTCTTGTACCGCGTCTCCTACGAATATAACTTTTGAATTCCGCATGGATTTCTTTCTGTAGGTTAAGGAGGATTTCAACATCCTTAGGGTCTTCAGGCTTAAATGGGTCAAGGATTGATTTGTTCTCACCCTGATAATAAACACGGCGTTCAACACCCAGTTTTTTAATTGCTTCGGCAAAACCAAAGGTAGACATTATAACGCCTATGCTGCCCACTATTGAGTTGCCAGAGGCATATATTTCATCACCCGCGCAAGAAAGCCAATAACCACCTGATGCGCCAACATCCTCAACAAAACTATAGACAGGAACCCCCTTCTCTTTCGCCAATGTAATAATGCGACCGGCAATTAACTCAGATTGCACAGGTGAGCCACCAGGAGAGTTAATTTGCAATGCTACCGCTTTCAAATTTTTAACTTTGAATGCTTTTTCGATGTCATCTTCTACTTCGTCGAAAGAAATGCCCTTCTTTAGTTTTCCGCTGCCGCCAATAATTCCCGCAAGACGGAGGACAGCAACATTATCTCCGTTGCCCTTTATTTTACAGATTAATCTACTAAAACAGCCTTTAGATTCTTGTTTGCTAGCCATATTCATTACCATTTTAAGTATTAGCTTATGGATAATACATAGGAATGGGATTGTTGCAATAGGCTAGAATTTTAGTGATTGCTTTAGTGGCCAAGAGATTGCTTCCTCGCGCTCCTTTCACTCACCTCCTCGTGTGCCAGTAGTCACTCCCAATTAATGTCGGCCAGCCAATTGTGCTGATTCTGTATTATTTAAGATTAGTTTATCAACATTTGTAATTGTACCTATTTGAAAATTGCTTCCTTTATTTTTAGTAATTGTTGGTTCTGACCTTCCTGTCATCTCGACAAACACTCCAGGTAAATTTTCTGAAACATTTGGCATACCAATTAGAATGAATACTGAGTTTTCATCCAACAATTCTTTAGTTTTGATACTTGTTTTTGCTATGCCATAGCCTTTAGGGTCTGTTATGCAGTCAACAGTAATATCCTTTTGTGGGTGCCTGAACGATATGCCGGTTATGCACTTACCTGAATATATTTTACTGCCACGTACTTGATCAAATTTTGTACACTCTGAACTAATTTTTTTTAATTCGGTATATATCTGATTTTGTTCTGTGACGCTTTTTGTGTTAATACTTTCTTTGTAGGCATTTAATTTTTCTATCAGTTCTTTATTTTTTACGTTTGTAGGATCAAATGTAAAAGGGGTCCTAAACGGAAATATGAAGGATTTTTCATTTATGCCGGTAACAGTACCTTTGCGAGATATAAGAGAGCTTAATTCAGTAGCTATTGGATTAGGCTGCTTAGAATTGTATACAAACTGCTCAACAAAATCTCTTCTTTTTTCGTAATGTTCTTTTAGAAACTCATCTAATTTACTTAAGTTATCAATATTATTTGGCAGTTCTTTTGTGTTACCAGAAAAGTTTATCGATGAAATTTTACAAAATTTATTGCTTTTAAGTGTGTCATTTAAAACTCTAATTCCATCCAGACTTAATTTATTATTGCTTAAGTCAATCTTGGTTAAAGATTCGTTACTCGATATGGCATTACACAATATTAAAATTTCAGCATCTGTTAACTCCTGAGAGTGGATCTTCAAAAGTTTAATTTCGCAATTATCTTGCTTTAGTATACCAAGATCATCATGTAATACTTCCAGTCTTCCTGCCGGATCTATTAATTTCAAATCTAACTCTAATATATTTTTTTCGAAAGGTTTTGGCAGAATACTGGAGATAGGCTTTACTATTATATTAGAAGTTGGAGCGGGACTGCTAATAGGTGCAATTTCAGCTCTTTTTCTTTCATTAACTCTATTTTTAAATAATTCTTCTAATTTATCGAAGGTTACCTTTTTGATTTCTTTGTTCTTGCTAAGAACAATTTCTTCTATAGAAGGTTTAATTTTTGCATAGCCAAATAATTGCATAGCTCCTTTATCGGTTATCTTATTATTTGATAAGCTAATTTTTAAGATATTTTTGTCTTTTGTATTACTAATTAAAGATATTGCTTCTTGGTCAGTTATTTGGCAATTATTTAGTACTAATTCAACTTTTATACCATTCGTTGCATATCTGCTTAAAGCAGTATTAATAGCCCCTATTACCTTATCATCAGGATGCTCACGCAGCCCCTCAATGACTAAAATATCACTAGCTTCTATTTTTGTATTCGTTGTGTTCTTAAACTCATATATGCCGGTATCCTTAATTGGAAAAGCTCTAATAACAGTTTTTCGTTCTTTTGTCATGTTTGCAAGCCTTTTTGTTATTTGAAAACTTATAATAATTTCTACCAACTAAAGCATAAATTTACCATTATGCTTAGGCTTAGGCTTAAACTTAAATAATGATTGTAATTATCGTGATTACGGAAGAAAGTATTGGGTTTCACGAGTATAGCCGAAGCTTGCAACATCTGCTATTCAATCTCAACCACAATCTCAACAACGCGGTTTTCTTGTTCAGGAGCACCCTTCTCATTATCTACGATGCTGCTTTCATTACCAAAAGCAAAAACCGTTATGACATTAGGGTTAACGCCTGATTGCACCAGGAATTTCTTAACTTCATCAGAGCGCTTTTTAGATAGTTTCAGATTAGCATCTTCTTTGCCAACTCTATCAGCGTAGCCATTTAAAGTTATTTCATATTTAGTAGCTTTCTTCAGTTCTGAAATGATTCCACTTAAAACTTTTTTACTTTTATCACTGATTGAAGACTTTCCACTATCGAAGTAAACTGTGCGTGTTTGCTCTTTTTTAGGTGCAGAGGAGTTTGCAGTGGCCTCGGAAACGGCGGCTGGTGTTTCCTTTTTTTGGTCCGGATATATTATGTTATATAGCCTATCTAGTGTGTTATAAAAATTCTCGCGGCAATAAGCGATGTGGTCGTTTTGCCAGCCCTCGCTTTGCTGCTCAACCCAGCAATCAAACATAAATTGTGTACGGGCGGCATCTTTTGCATGGTTACGTTTTATATCCGGAGTTAGTGCCTTAAGTAGTAAAGTTCTTGCTTGCTCTAATATAGGCTGTACATCTGGCTCCAAATCCCATTCTTCCAGAGGCTCGGGCATAACATCAACTCCATTAGCTGCTTTTAGGCCTTTTCTGGCAAAATGGGAGGAGTTAAACCAATCATACTGGTCAGCTTCTGCTTCAGCAAAATCAAGATATTCACGTGCAAGATAAGTTTGAAATGGAGTGCCGATAGGTTCAGCTTGTTGTAACTGGACAAGGCTTGAAACACAACCTGTAAGCAATAATAATACTGGTATTACATATCTTATCACCGGCATTCCTCGCGGTTTATCCACTACCAAATCCTTTGGTAGTATTGGTAAATTATATAACTATATATTTGAAATGTATAGCAAAAGTTAGCAATTGATGAATTAGCATTTAATTATAGAAAGCTAAAACATTTTTTTTCTTGTGGTGAAAAATCAAATAATTCAGGTTCGATTTCGCCAACTGAAAAGTTATGTTTTTTAGATTGTAAAACACTTTCCTCCTTGCCCGCCATAATGCATATACTGCTTATGCCAATATCTTTATTAGGTTGTCCGATAATAAAAAGTGTATCGTTAAAACCATTTTTATCTAATTTTATTATTCTTTCTCCTTTTTCATCCATAACGCATCTTATAGTAATATCCTTATCGGCAGGATGTGAAAATAATATGTCGGTAACTTTATTGTCTGAAGTTTTTTGAAGAACTTTTAGGACGTTAAATTTTGTTACACCAGCTTCATTAGCTAAAGTTTTTAACTCTTTGTATAGTGTATCCTGTTTTTCAATTGCATCGCCTCTAGCAATAGCCCCTCCTATTTCTGCCATTTTATCCTTAAGACCTTTGTTATTTAGAACTTTTTCATCTTTTAAAAATGGGGTTATAAATGGATATATCTTTTTAGCGCCAACTTTTTCTTTATGCAGTTTTTCTTTAACAGAAGGGCTGCCAACTTTGCTTACCCAGCTGCTACTTTCTGTCTTCGATCTTGATGAAATCTCATTAGATTGCTTAGAGATAATGTTTTCTACCCGTGTTTTGAATTCACTATCTATTACTACAGCTTGTTTTGTTAATGGCTCTTGCTGCTCACTTTCTATATGTCTTGCTTGAGATTTTGGAGATATTCCAACTGGTTCTTTAACTTCTTTTCGTATTCCATCTTCTGGCTCTTTATCATACTCATATAATGTTATAATTTCTACAGGGGGCTCTTTTGGTTTGTTATTTTCCTTAACATCCTCTGTTACGGGAATTAGCAGTCCTACAGAGGGTTCTTTAGTATTCTCCTTAGCAATCTCTGGCACTGGAATTAGAGGTGGTACAGGCACTCTTTTGCGTTCTAATTTTTTATCGACAAATTCATTTAGTTTTTGAACAGTATTGATATCTTTTGCAGTTCCATTAATTCTATTACCTTCAAGATTTATTGAAGAAATTTTAGAAAATTTATTTTCTTTTAATGTTTCAGATAGGACTCTGGCACCCTCAAAAGTAATGTTGCAATTGCTTAAATTTAAATTGGTTAAGCTACGATTTGATACCAATCCATTACACAGAAACATTATTTCTGTATCTGAAAAGCTATCATCATGAATAGTCAGTGATTCTATGTTGCAATCTGGCTCTTTTAATTTTAGGGCTAACTTGTGTAATCCAATTACTTTTTTCTCATAACTTATGTCTTGTTTTGTAATTACTATTCTATTAGGAAAAGTTTGGATGGGGGCTTCAACTGACTCTTTTCCTTTTTCTGCAATTGCAACGGTTTCAATACTACCTCTTCTTTTCTGAAGTTTTTTCCCTTCAAGGGCATTGTGTATTTGTTTTAGAATTATAGGATCAATATTATTTTTTTCTAAATGAACTTCAGTTAAGTTTGATTCATATTTTTGAATATAGTGAAGCAAAGCATCAGCGCCTGATTTATCTAGTTTATTATTTGATAAGTCTAGTTTTGTTAGAGAAGGGGTTTTTTTAGCAAATGAAGTGATAGCTTTAATGCCTTTGCTAGTTATTTTGTTCTTTTTTAAAGACAAAGTAGTTAGGGTCTCGCATCCTTCAAGTTGTTTTAAAACTTCTGGCAGATATGAATCCTCTATACCTAAATCTGATGCGTTAATTTCACTATAATCAGATGGCTGCTTAAAATTTTTTCGAATTTCTTTAAAATTATGCCGGTGCAGGCGTGGATAAATATAAGTTGCTTCTATTGTTGCTGTGGTAATTTTTAAATGTTCTTTTGCCATGTCATACCTACTAACTTTTTTTTACACAACTTAAATTGTAACATGGAGTGTATTAGGTCTCGATGTGTATAGGGGATGTTTTGTATAAAGAAGTCATATGTCATCATCTGGAACCAGAGGTCTGAATTGGAATCACCCCCCAATTCTGGTAATAAATACTGACACATACGTCAAACTGGGCTAGCCTCTCTGAAAAGGGCGGTCTCCTCAGTAGAAGTTTAGTCATTTTTCTTATTTTTTTACTAATAATAAAAAAATATTCAAACTGTAACAATTATTTAAAGATTAGATGCTATATTGGGTATATTAGGAGTTCAATTCTTTAATAACCTGCCTAAGGTAAAAAGCAGATTATTAATGGATTGAATTCTAAAAATAGCAGAATATTTGATTTATAAGTTGCCATATTAAATGAGCGTATCTATAAATTGAAATTCTAGAATAAATTTAAACTAAAAGTTTTTTTAATATTGGAGGTTCACTTAAAATGCTTATTCAACATATAAAAGCTAGCACTAGCTACTTACAAAACAAAATGCAGATTGAAAGTAATGCTTACTGGAACGTTGCATTTATGTTTATCCTTGCAGCAGCTGCGTTTATGATTCCTGCGGAATCATTTGC
>JAJONM010000006.1 GCA_021323415.1 Rickettsiaceae bacterium | reverse complement strand
AGTATCCCACTCAATTAAAGTTGGAATTTTGCCAAAACGGTTTATAGCTGATGAATATAAATCCCATACTTCTTGCGTTACGTAATCACCATGATGGTCTATAAGTATTGTACAACCTTCTATTTCTTTTTTGAAGTGCCCTGCTAAATGGATTTCCTTAACTATGCCTATAGGTATGCTGCTTAGGTAGTCATACGGATTAAAATTATTATTTATGGCGCTGACATAAATGTTGTTTATATCAAGTAATAAACCGCATCCGCTTTGTTTTATAACTTCTGAAATAAATTCAACTTCGGGAATTTCTGAGTCTTTAAATTCAAGATATGTAGATGGATTTTCTACTAGTATCTGCCGGCCCAAAAAATCCTGAGTAATTTGTATGTTTTTTACAATATTTTCAAGAGACTCATGGGTATAGGGTAGGGGAAGGAGGTCGGGTAAAAATATACCTCCTATGCTACTCCAGGAGATATGATCGGATACAAGCCCAGGTTCAAACCTATTAATTAATGCCTTTAGTTGTTGTAAGTGATTTTTGTTAACCGGGTCGACACTTCCAAGAGATAAGCCTACACCATGTAGGCTTAAAGGATAATTCTGGCGTATTTTCTCTAATATATAAAGTGACATTCCACCTTTACAAAAAAAGTTTTCAGAATGCACTTCAAACCATGCAATGTCCGGAAGGTTATCAATAACTTCGTTGTAATGAGGCTGTCGTAGGCCAATTCCTGCAGAGATGGGGATTTGTGAAGTTGTAGAGCTCATATAATTTTTGTCTAAAAAGTTATTAGTTAAATTATTATACTTGAAAAGCCGGTTGTTTTTAAACATAATTGCGACCTTAAATAAGGAGACCTGAAAATGAATTGGATTGATAACCATAAAATTGCTCCTTTACGCCCTTATTTCAAAATTATGAGGCTGGATAATCTGACTGGGTCGTTCCTTTTGTTATGGCCGTGCCTTTGGAGTATTAGCCTTGCATCTGGAAAAATTTTCCCATGGAAAGAATTATTAGTATTTATCATTGGTGCGTTTGTTATGCGTAGCGGTGGTTGTATCATTAATGATATTGTGGATTATAAACTGGATGCCAAAGTTGAGCGGACAAAAAACCGCCCGCTTTCTAATGGTACTTTAAAGATCCATGAAGCCTTGCTGTTACTATTTTTGCTTATGGTAATCGGCGGAACACTACTGTTTAGCCTGAATAATACTGCTATTATATTAGGCTTTATTGTTTTGGTTCCTATAGTTGTATACCCTTTTATGAAAAGGGTTACTTATTGGCCGCAATTGTTTTTAGCCTTTACTATTAACTGGGGGGCACTAATCGGCTGGGTAGCTATAAAAGAGGTAATATCTATTGAAACGCTTCTTATATACATAGCATGTATTTTCTGGACCATGGGATATGATACAATTTACGCCCATCAGGATAAGGAAGATGATATGCTGCTTGGTATAAAATCAACAGCATTAAAATTCGGACAGTATAGCAAAAAGTATTTGTATATATTTTATGCTATTACAATAGGATTACTCTGGTTACTTGGTATTATGCTAGGTACTGGCTTCTTTTATTATGTATTCTTGTTTGTTGGTGCATTCCATCTGTTTTTACAGGTAAAAATGGTGGATTTAAATAATCAGGATGATTGTATGCGTAAGTTTTCATCCAACAAATACTTTGGCTTGATTATTTTAGTTGCTATTCTAGCGGGTAAGTTGTCGTTTTAGTAGCTAATCTGCAGGGGTTTGAAGCAAACTAACTCTTGCAAAGCCAGGTAATTATTGATACAAAACCCATCCGGTAATAAGACCTCGTAGCTCAGCAGGATAGAGCAACAGATTCCTAATCTGTAGGTCGGACGTTCGAATCGTCTCGAGGTCACCATAATTTTCAATATCTTATTGCTTCTTCACCTTCTTTTTTCGTAATGCGATCTAACATGCTTTCATGTGGAGTATGTTTTTGCTCCTTTTCTTTACCCTTACCTTTGTCCTTTTTTCTATGCTTTTTTTCAATTTGTTGGCTAGTGTCTCCAATATAAGGTGACATGCTAACAGAGCCTTCAATGGTTTCCTTTCTTTTGGTTAGCAATTTATGTAGCTTTTCATCAGAAGTTTCATGGAGTACGCCTTTTAATGCTTCTAATTTTAGGTTTGTTTCTTTTAGCAACTCTAACTTGCTTTCCAGTAATAAGTTGTTTGTTGTATTATAGATGTTCTTCTTTTCAATGCTGGAATCCTTTAGTACGTCATATATAAAGATAGCAGCAAGATTTTCTGTCAGCCATCCTTCGTGTAAAGGATTGTATTTCCCTTTTTGTTCAAGTGCTTCTTCGCCTTCTCCTGCAATAGATGCAATGAATCTTTTGAAGTTTCTGGATAAAGAGTTCTTGTCCTTATCTGTGTCCATTATTTGAGCGGGAACCCATTTTCTTATATATGGTTCAAGTGTATTATCATCACATTCTAATGTGTGTTTTAGCGTTTTTGTTACAATACCAAATGAAATTGCCCCTCCCGGAGGAGTGGAACAGTATTGAGTTGCTATATTAAATGTATCTGCTTTTACTTGATTATATCTTGGATATTTATCTGCTACGCTTATCTCCGTGCCGTTTTGTACTGATCTTTGTATTGTTGCAATATCTCGTGATAATTTATTATATTTTTTTAAAGAAAAGTTTAGTATTCCTGTCATAAAGTCTTTAGTGGCATGGCCAGGAATAGTTATCTGATGCTTATTATTAAACTCCGTTTCTATAGCAGAAAAATTGTCAATCATATTGTAAAATTTCATGAACCATCCCATTGCATTTTCAGCATGTTGTTTGGTTTCGAAGGTGAAAACTAATGAATCAAATTGTAGTGAGCAGTCCATTGCCCTATTCTGACTTGAACCAAATAATTTTAATGTGCTAGTGTTAAAAATTTTAGCCAATGTTTGTGCTATACTTATATTTGGATTAGGGCATACTATTTCCTTATTAGGATGCCTGGTGGATATAATCGTTTTAAACGCATTGCTAGGGGTGGAGTTTAAAGAAACTAATCCAGATTCTTTTGTTGTGTAAACTGTATTGTTATAAACTATTTTAGCTGGCATTTTTTCCTCCATTGTTAAATTATTTTTTATAATTAAAATGGTATTTCCTTTAAGGGCTTTTCCTGTGCTGTTTCTAGATTTGAAACAAAGCTTTTTTCTTCTGAGCTGCCACTATAAGAGCTATTGCTAGAAACACTTCTTTTATTTTCGCTGTTAGAAAGAGTGCTTATAGAGCTGTCGTCTTCCATTCTCCCAGTAACACATTCTTTAGAAAGTGCTTGATCAGGAACACTAATATAACGGCTATTGGAAAAAAGCATATGTTGTTTAGTGTTAGAATCGAAGGCTGATCCAATAGTAATATTTGTATCGTAAAGTCCCTCTAAAAAAGCTTCTAAATTTTGTTTTTGTGATTCGGGTATCTTAATACAATGAGATATATTAACTAAACTCTCTATGTTTTTCTTTCTTTCAATTAGTAAATTTCTTACTTGTTTTAAGTTGAAAGGGGTGGTTTTAAGGTTTTGCAGTTTCCCTTCCGTAAGATCTAAAAATCTTATAATGCTTTCCAATAGTAGCTGGTTTACAGTTACATATTTATTTTCTACTTTTTCTTCTAATTCATTGGAACTTAATGCATTAAATAGGAGAATTGCACTTTGGCTCAAGGTTAAATATCCGTCTTTATCAGGATTGAACTCTCCTTTTCTATGTACAAATGAAAATAATTTATATTCTGTATTAAGATCCATTGGAACCCATTGGTCTACTGGGACCAATTGTACTGCAAGCGAAGTATATTTTTTTTTATTAAATCTTTTATTAAATACCTCAATCAGTATACCGATGGGTAAAGCTTCTCCAGGTGAAATAGAGCAATATTTCTTTTCAAACCATCCCATGGTATTTTTTCTTACTTGATCAAAAGATGGCTTTTCAATCCTGTCTGCTGTTGGTATTATGCTAAGATTGCCTTCTTGTTCAGCCCTTTGAAGGGTTGCTACATCCCTGGATAATTTTTTATAAGCTCGTTTGTTAAATCCAAGGATGTTTGTCATAAAGTATCCAGTATAAGCGCCTGGAATTGTTATAAAATGGTTGTTGTTAAATGTGGTTTGAATAGCATCAAAATTTTCAAACAATTTTTGTAAGCCAGAAAATTTCTTCATTGCTTTATCGGCAAAATTTTTATCTTGAAATGTAAGGACTATTGAGTTGAACTGCAATGAGCAACCAAGTTTTATGGATTCGCTGGTTCCAAAAAAACTAAAAAGTTTTTCATTAAAAATTGCAGCTATAGCAGTTGCTACGCTTATATTGGGGTTGCCAGCCTCAATATATGGTGTGAATTTGTTATAAGTAGATTGAATGGATTTTTGGTAATCGGACAAAAATTTTACAGAAGTTAACCCGTCTTGTATAAGTGTATAATGCAAATTATTATAGTTTACACCGGTTTTCATGATCTTCCCATTGTTATTGTATTGTTTGCATTTGTTTTGTTAACTCTACCTTGTATGTTGTTGGTGAAACTTATTTCCCGATTAGAAGTCCCTACTGTGCTTTCTACATCTTGAGAACTTTGAGATACATTAGTTATGACGTAATCAGACGTATCAATTTTAACTTCTCTTATGATATCGAATGAGTTTTCTATATTTTGCTTTTGTTGTTTAAAAAGTTTGATTTTTATTGGAGCGTCGGTTTTGTTACTATCTTTATTGGCACTTTCTAATTCTAAGTTTATTGAAGCCAATAACTCAATTTTACATTTTAATAATATCTTATTTGCTACTTCAAAAAGTATTTCGTTGTTATTTACAGTGTTGTAATGGCCTTTTAAAATATCAAATATAAAAATGCTGGCTTGCCTTTCGGTTAGATAACCCTCTGTGTATGGATTATATTCGCCTTTATTGCTTATGATTGTTAATTTGGAATTTAATGATTTTGGAACCCATTTGTTGATATAGTTCTCGTATTGTTTGTTGCTTGTTTGCAGCTCATTGTTCAGGACGTTAAGTAATATACTAAATGGAATGGCATTTCCTGGTTGGATAGAGCAATAACCTTTTGTAATTAAATCTTTTGTGCCTTTGCTAATTTCTTTCTTTTTTAGAGTTATTTCATCTTTTCCAGTTGGTATTTTATTGATAGTTCCTGTTTGTTCTGCTCTTTGTAAGGTTGCAACATCCCTAGATAGCTTATTATAAGCCTTATTATCAAAACCTATAATGTTTATTATGAAGTACTTAACATAAGTGCTTGGAATAGTTATAAAATGTCTTCCATTAAATTCGGTTTTTATAGCATCAAAACCGCTATGCTCTTTTTTTAGAGTGGCAAACCTTTCAATTGCATCTTGAGTCAATTTTCCGTTTGAGAACTTAAATTCGATTGAATTAAACTGCAATGAACAATCAAGCGCTCTATTTTGATTAGGACCGAAAAATTCTTCAGGAGATTTATTAAATGCTAATGCAGTATACGTAGCTATGCTTTCATTAGGGTTATTTAGCAGAAGCTTAATTACCGGACGGTTATATGTTATATGCCTTGTGCCTACATAAGCATCTGCGTAATCTAGTTGAGTTAAACCATTGGCCCTTGTTGTGTATATATTGTTACGGTAGTTTATAGAGGTTTTCATTTTTTACTTGCAAAAGTTAAGCTTTTGAGTTGATGTACTTGGTATTTAAAGCTATAGTTGCTAGCTATAATAGTATTATTAATTCATGTAAGTTATCGATGTGGAACGATTAGATTTTTGGAGTGTTTTAAAGCGTGGAGTGCTGTGCCGTTGTCCTAATTGCGGCAAGGCAGGGTTGTTTAAAAAATATTTGAAACAGGTAGAGCACTGCCCAGAGTGTAATGAGGGATTTGGTCAAATACAGGCCGATGATGGTCCTGCGTGGCTTACTATATTAATAGTGGGGCATTTATTAGTACCTTTTATTGTCTTTGTAGAAACGGCTTATAATATGCCATTGTTAGCAACATTTACTATCTGGCCGTTTTTAGTGTTGATTTTAACTCTTGCAATGCTTCCTTCTGCTAAAGGCGCGTTTATCGCTCTTATTTGGCGAACTGGCTGTGTTGGTGCAAAATAAGTAATTTTTATTTAACATTTATAGGTAATAAAATGCGTTTTATTGTTACTTTCATACTACTATCGTTAATTTCATTGTCCTCTTCTGCGGCAATTATAACCAAAAACATTGATTATAAGGATGGTGATGTGAATTTGCGTGGAGTACTTGCATATGACGATGCTATATCGTCACCACAGCCTGCGGTGCTTGTAGTTCCAGAGTGGTGGGGGCAAAATGAGTACATAAAAAAACGTACTATAGATATGGCTTCAAAAGGTTATATTGCGTTTTCACCGGATATGTATGGGGTGGATAAAGTCACTACTGATCCCAAAGTGGCGACCGAGTGGTCAAAACCATTTTATGAAAACCGTGATATGATGAGGAAGCGTGCAAAGGCAGGTCTTGAGGTTTTGCTTAAGCAAAAGAATGTAGATAAAAAAAATGTGGCGGCTATTGGGTTTTGCATGGGTGGAACAGTGACACTTGAGCTCGCACGTAGTGGTGAGGATTTAAAGGGTGTGGCGGCGTTCCATGCCGGATTGCAATTTCCTGAGAAAGTAGAAAAAGGTAAGGTAAAGGCTAAGGTTCTAGTATTAAATGGTGGCGCTGATCCTATGGTTCCAGCTGAAGAAAGAGAGAAGTTTATTGAAGAAATGCAAACTTCTGGTGCTGATTTGCAGTTCATGCAATATGGTGGGGCAGTGCATGCCTTTACTAACCCTAATGCTGACTCATTTAAGATACCTGGCGTATCTTATGATGAGAATGCGGAGAAGCGGTCATTTTTATTGCTAAATTCTTTCTTTAAAGAAATATTTGAAAAATAACAGTTACTTCCTTTTCTAGGAAAGGAAGTGAAATCTTTTAAAATCCCTTTGTATTACAGAGTGTTATGAAAAAGTTAAAAAACTAGTTGACTTCTGTTGCTTTATATCATATAAATCTGGTAGGAAAAATAGGAATTGATTAAAAAGTTAACAAAAAGGAGGTGGGTATGGGCATGGATATTTCAAGTAAAGAGAGTCTGACTGCTATGGAAGAGTTGCTTCTATCTGCCGTAAAAAAGATAAAGTACGGAAGGGTTGAAGTTTTCGTTCATGACTCTAAAGTGGTCCAGCTAGAAACGACAGAGAAAATTAGATTTGTGAATGAAAAGGAGAATGCGTAATGACTAAATTTAGAGGAAATGTAACTTATAACGAAGAGCTGACTTATGAGCAGGTTAAGGAGATATTTGAGCACAGAGGGGGAGAAGATACTTTAAAAGAACTTGGGTTTACTGGTGATGAGCCAAAGGCTGGCACTGTTGAAAGAAATACTACGCATATAAACCTGGTAAAAGACCATGGATATTGTTTAGTGGAATTTGACATTTCAACTGGCGCGGAAACTCCAATACATGATCATCATCACTCATGCTTATCGTATGTGGTGGATGGTGTAATAGGTGAAGTTGATTATTTGCCAACTAAAGCTGAGTATGCGAAGGCGGTTGGTTATGCGGTTCGCGCTGCGGGTAATTCTACTGCCCGTATCACTAATGAGGATAAACCGTTTGAGATTGACCCGGAAAGTAAGGATGCGCACAGGATAGTAAATTTTTCTGACAAACCAGCAAAATTGTATCATATATATCCTGTAAGTAACAAAGCTGTTGATGAAATACTTGGTAAAATTGCAAGTGGCAGTGAACTTGAAAAGAACGAAGTTGAAGGCCTTTTAAGAAGGGATACTAACAGGAATTTTTATCAAAATGACCCTGCTTATGATGATAAATGGGCGGAGATTAAGAGTAAAATTCAGGATGATGTTTCTGGTAAAGAAAATAAATGGGCAGATAAGTTTAAGGTTGTTCCTAACTGGCAAGCCATAAGCTTAGAAGGGATACCTGCTGGACCTTTTATTTCATAAATATACGTATTTATTAATATGCTGACTAGATAACTAGAGGCAAATTTTAATTTAAAAAACAAGGAGTTGTTTAATGTTAAAAAAAATATTATTTGCCTCTACTATTTTAAGTCTTGGCATTGGATCGCAAGCTTTTGCAGCATCGACTGAAGAAAGGCTAAAGGCCTTGGAGCAGGAGATACAAATTCTGAGGCGCCAGGCTGAAGTTGAAAAGGAAGTGGCAGATGCTGCTGCGGCGAGAACTGCCAATATTGAATATAACAAAAGTGGTTTGAAGGTTTCATCAAAAGATGGATCAAGATCTCTAAAAATTCGTGGATATGTTCAAGTTGACCAACGTTCGTTCTTTAATGATAGCAATAAATCTGATGTTGATACATTTACTGTACGTCGTGCGCGCCCAATAATTGAAGCTCAGGTTGATGAATTTTCAGTATTCCTGTCACCTGATTTTGGGGGAGGTAATACAAGGTTATATGATGCGTATGTTGAATTCAAACCATCAAAATATTTCAACTTACGTGCCGGTAAGTTCAAAGCTCCTGTTGGACTTGAACACTTGAAATCAAGTACGGATAATACATTCGTTGAAACTGGATTGCCTAGTAACCTTGTTTCTAACCGTGATGTTGGTTTGATGGCATATGGTAATATTATACCTGAATTGGAGTATCAATTTGGTGTTTTTAATGGGGTAGCGAATGCTTCAATGGATGACACTGAAATTGAGGATTCAAAAGAAATTGCAGGTAGGTTATTTGTACAGCCATTTAAAACAAGTGCTAATGCTTTAACTGGTCTTGGATTTGGTGTGGCGGGTACGTTTGGTAATCGTGACGGTTCAACAACTTCAAGGCAGCTAGGTAGTGCGCGTACTGCTGGTCAGGCAACGTTCTTCCAGTATCGTAGCACTGCATTTGCTAAAGGTGACCAATGGCGTATTTCCCCGCAAGCTTACTACTACTTTGGTCCATTTGGCGCATTAGCTGAGTATGTAGTTGCTTCTGAGGATGTAACGCTTGGTACCAGGTCGCAAACTCTTAAGAATGATGCATGGCAGGCGCAGCTTACTTATGTGTTAACTGGTGAGGATGCTACGTATAAGTGGGTTTCTCCATCTAGTCCGTTCTCATGGTCCAAGAAGCAATGGGGTGCATGGGAAGTAGGTGCGGTAATTGGCGAATTGACAATTGATGACGATACGTTTTCTGTATTTGCTGACCCAACTGTTTCAGCTAGAAAAGCGCGTAATTATGGGTTGGTATTAAATGGTTATTTAAATGATAATGTTAAGCTTACTTTTGATTATGAGCATACTACTTTTGATGGTGGGGCTGCTAATAATAGAGATAGAGAATCTGAACAGGTGCTGCTTAGCCGTGTTACTTACAAATTTTAGTTAGAGGAGAGATTACATGAATAATAAATTAATAACAAAGCTATTGACTGGTGCGGTAATTGTTGCCGCACTTTCAGTGGGTTCTTTACATGCAAGCGCAGCTGAAAAAGCTGGTAAAAAGATTGAATTACTAAACGTATCATATGATCCGACGCGTGAGTTATATGCAAAGATTAATCCTGCATTTGCAAAGCAATGGAAAGAGAAAACTGGTGATGAAGTAGTTATCAATCAATCGCATGGCGGTTCTGGTAAGCAGGCCCGTTCAGTAATTGATGGTTTGCAAGCTGATGTAGTAACTCTGGCACTATCTTATGATATTGATGCGGTTGCTGAAAAAACTGGAAAAATTCCAGCGAATTGGCAAAGCAAATTATCTCATAATAGTTCGCCTTATACATCAACTATCGTGTTTTTAGTGCGTAAAGGTAATCCAAAGCAAATTAAAGACTGGGATGATCTAGTAAAAGATGGCGTAAGTGTTATTACTCCAAATCCTAAAACATCAGGTGGTGCGCGCTGGAATTATTTAGCTGTATGGGCATTTGCTGATAAAAAGTTTGGTAATGATGAAGCAAAAACTAAGGAGTTTGTTGCTAAGTTATTTAAGAATGTTCCTATATTAGATACTGGTGCGCGTGGGTCTACTACTACTTTCGTACAACGTAATATAGGTGATGTACTTTTAGCATGGGAAAATGAGGCTTTCTTAGCAATTAATGAGCTTGGTAAAGACAAGTTTGAGATTGTTGTTCCTTCGCTTAGCATTTTGGCTGAGCCTCCGGTAACTGTGGTTGATACCAATGCTAAGAAACGTGGCACTGAAGAAGTTGCAAAGGCTTATTTAGACTTCCTTTACACTAAAGAAGGTCAAACAATTATAGCTGAAAACCATTATCGTCCGGCTGATGAAGAAGTTGCTAAAAAATTTGCTGACAAATTTCCGAAAGTTGAGTTGTTGACTATCGATAAGGATTTTGGTGGCTGGCAAAAAGCTCAAAAAGTTCATTTTAATGATGGCGGAACTTTCGATCAGATTTATAAGAAGTAACTAAAACTAAAATGTTTAGGCAAAACATAGTTCAATATTAAAAAATAGGAAGGGAAACGT
Organism: Rickettsiaceae bacterium; assembly: GCA_021323415.1. Lineage (GTDB taxonomy): Bacteria > Pseudomonadota > Alphaproteobacteria > Rickettsiales > UBA6187 > JAJONM01. The sequence goes on along the minus strand of JAJONM010000006.1, from coordinate 27,248 downwards.
ATCCCTTCCTATTTTACAGGGGAGGGATTATGGTTAGTCCAAATCATTATATTGATAAGCCGCTTAAGCCGACTATAGTAAAAGAATTACAGCGATTTAGAGAGAGGCACGGATACGTGCCGGAAGACTTACAAAAGAAGATGGAAGTCGAGCAGTTACGCTGCCAGACGATGACAGATTCAAGTATCGGTAAAGAAAGGAAAAAACGTGCTGCGATCACATTTATTGGGACGGTTATTGGTGCGATTGCTATTTGTGCTATAACTGCGTCACCTATTGGCTTGGCTTTGTTTGCTGCCCCTGCGATACAGGCAATCCTTTCTATAGGTACAGTAAAAATGAGCCGTGAAAAACGTTTAGAAGGTGCTGCAAAGTCTGTAATTGCGCTATATGAGAAAGAATTACAGGATAAAGCTAATAATCCTGAAAAACAGCCAGAAAAGGTAAAAGAAGATGAGAAAAAGAAGACTAGAGAGGCGCTTGTAGAGTTGATAAAAGAGGATCCAGAGCTGGGTGCCGATATTGCTGCAAGAGTGGCGGCGATTCGACCTGATAAAAAACGGTTAGATTTAGATAAAAACAAAGAAGATGCTTTACGAATACCTGCTTTCCATGGCATAAGTAATCGCGGAAATTTGGACTTAGCCATATACTAACGAACTGAAAACAGAAGAAGGTATTAATGGGACTATTATTAAAGAGGCATAGTGTGATTCCAGGCTTTGGAATTACACTCGGGTTTACGGTGTTTTACCTTAGCCTGATAGTTTTAATACCTCTTTCTGGTTTGTTTATAAAAACTGCTGAGCTTACCCTTGATGGTTTTTGGGCTACTATTACTGACCCTCGCATAATGCATGCATATAAAATAAGTTTTGGTATTTCATTTGTTGCGGCTCTTATAAATGCATTTTTTGGTCTTATAATAGCATGGGTGCTGGTGCGTTATAAATTCTTTGGAAAAAAAGTTATTGATGCAATAGTAGATTTGCCATTTGCTGTACCCACTGCAGTATCAGGTATCGCCCTTGCATCTCTTTATGCGGAAAATGGCTGGGTAGGGGGGGTTCTGGCAGATTTTGGTATTAAGGTAGCGTACACACCACTTGGTATTGGTGTAGCATTGGTATTTATTGGGTTGCCGTTTGTAGTACGAACAGTTGAGCCTGTGCTAGAAGATTTTGATGCTGGCTATGAAGAAGCGGCTGCCAGCCTTGGTGCGACTCGTTGGCAGACATTCCATAAGATTATATTACCACAAATAATGCCTTCACTTCTTACTGGTTTTGCTATGGCGTTTGCTCGTGCACTGGGTGAATATGGCTCAGTTATTTTTATTGCAGGTAATATGCCATTTGTATCTGAAATCGTACCTCTTGCAATTATTATAAAGCTTGAACAATATGATTATGCTGGTGCTACTGCAATTGCGCTAGTAATGCTAGTTGCTTCATTTATTATGCTATTTGTGATAAACGGTTTGCAGAAGTGGAACCGTCAGAAAATGGAGGATTAGTTGAATAACGTACGCTCTGCTACTACTGATCCATGCTGGGTGCGTGTGCTTTTAATTACTGTTGCGCTGGCTTTTTTGGCGCTATTGGTAATTTTGCCTATATATGTTGTATTCCACGAGGCCTTTGCCCAGGGACTGGAAGGATATATTAACGCAATCAGCAACCCTGATGCAATTTCTGCAGTAAAATTAACATTAGTAGTGGCCGCTATTGCTGTGCCACTTAACATTGTCTTTGGTATCGCAGCTAGTTGGTGTATTGCGAAGTTTGAGTTTTATGGTAAGCATCTGCTTATTACACTAATTGACCTGCCTTTTTCAGTTTCTCCTGTTATTTCTGGGTTGATTTACATATTAATGTTTGGTGCAAATGGTGCGCTTGGCGCGTGGTTTCTAGCAAATGACATACAGGTTGTTTTTGCTGTACCTGGAATTGTGCTAGCTACGATATTTGTAACTTTCCCTTTTGTGGCTCGAGAGCTGATTCCGCTTATGCAAGAGCAAGGATCTGAAGAGGAGGAGGCTGCAATATTACTTGGTGCCAGTGGTTTCCAGACGTTCATGCGAGTAACTTTACCTAATATAAAGTGGGGGTTACTATATGGCGTTCTTCTTTGCAATGCGCGCGCGATGGGGGAGTTTGGAGCTGTATCAGTAGTATCTGGCCATATAAGGGGCATGACCAACACCATACCTCTTCACGTAGAGGTTTTATATAACGAGTATAGCTTTACTGCTGCTTTTGCAACTGCATCAATTTTGACGTTACTGGCGTTCGTAACCTTGATAATGAAGGTAATAATTGAACTGCGTTTCAGTGGCAACAAGATACATTAGGAGTTAATTATGTCGATACATGTCAGGAATATAAACAAGGAATTTGGCGATTTTACCGCTCTTTCTGATGTTTCACTTGAAATAAAGCCTGGCGAATTAGTTGCTCTCCTTGGGCCTTCTGGTTCTGGCAAAACTACATTGCTTCGTATTATAGCTGGCCTTGAAAATGCTGATTCAGGTGAGGTGGTGCTAGATGGTATGGAAGCGGCAGAGAAGAATGTGCGTGAACGTAATGTTGGCTTTGTATTTCAGCATTATGCGCTATTTAAGCATATGACTGTTTATGAAAATGTCGCTTTTGGTTTAAAGATTAGAAAAAAGAACAGGCCTACTGATGTAGAGATACGCCGTAAGGTGTTGGAATTATTGAGGCTTGTGCACCTAGATGGTTTACATGGCAGGTACCCGTCACAGTTATCTGGTGGGCAGAGACAGCGTGTTGCACTGGCACGTGCATTGGCGGTAGAACCAAAAGTGTTGTTATTGGATGAGCCATTTGGCGCTCTCGATGCTAAGGTTAGGAAAGAGCTGCGCCGCTTTATGCGCCGCTTGCATGAAGATATACATATTACCAGTATTTTTGTAACACATGACCAGGAAGAGGCGATGGAAGTTGCTGATCGTGTAGTTGTTATGAGTAATGGCCGGATTGAACAGGTGGGAACGCCTGATGAGGTATGGAATAAACCGAAAAACGGTTTTGTATACGATTTCCTTGGTAACTACAATGTGTTTGAAGGTTGGAAGGATAAAGATGGCAATGTGCATCTTACCGAGTATGATATTGTAAAAATGGATCCCCCTCCACCTAGTAAACAGCCTGATAATAGTTGGTTAAACCGCCATCCGGTAGCGTCACAATTGCTAAGCAATGTTTTACCTTCTTCTAATATAGATATACCTGAAGTGCCGAAACGTAAGGTAAAATCTATCCGTGGGGAAGGGCGTGAGGTTACACTTTATGTGCGTCCCCACGAAATGATTATTGCCACTGAAGCAAATGGTGAAGAGTATATCACTGCTAAAATTACTCATATAAATCCAGCTGGTCCATTAGTGAAACTTGAACTGGAAAGACGTAATGGTAATCTACTCCAAGCTGAGGTATCAGCGGAAGTGGTTGAGCAATTAAAGTTGAAACGTGACAGGGAAGTTTTGGTAAGGCCGAAGAAATTTAAGGTATTTGAGTGATAAGCTATATCACAGGTAACTAATGCGTACAGTCTTTTATACACACGGTATTTGCCTGATAGGGTTGGCGTTGTTTATGCTACCCTCTGCTTTACTTGAGATATACCAAAATACCGAACACTGGAAGCCTTTTATACTTTCATCTTTTATATGCACTTTTATTGGTGGTGGGCTTGCGCTAACTAATCAGCAAAACGAGTATAAGTTAAATATTAAGGAAGGTTATCTGCTTACAACAACCTTGTGGGTAAGCCTGCCGTTATTCGGTGCGCTGCCATTTTATTTTACTGGAGGCGCATACAATCTAAATTTAACCAATGCTATCTTCGAATCTGTTTCAGGAATGTCTACAACTGGTGCAACAGTTTATGTCGGTCTTGATAATGCCCCAATGGGAATACTTTTATGGCGTTCAGTTACTTGTTTTCTTGGAGGAATTGGTATTGTTGTTTTAACAATGGGAATGCTCCCGTTTTTACGAGTTGGTGGAATGCAGTTGTTCCAGACTGAATCTTCTGATCGTACTGAAAAAATTTTACCAAAAACTCATCATATTGCGATTCTTACAACGGTTATTTATTCTTCATTGGTAATTTTATGTGCGTTTGCTTATTACTTTGGTGGTATGAATGTTTTTGATGCAGTTGCACATTCAATGACGACTGTAGCTACCGCTGGCTTCTCTACTCATGATATGGGTTTCATATATTTTGCAAAGCCGGCACTTGAGTGGATTGGTATAATCTTTATGATTATTGGCGCACTTCCGATGTTACTTTATTATACTTTATTGATAGGGCATTCTGCTAATCGTGCTTTACTTGAACAGGCAAGATTTTTTGTGGTAATGGTTACCCTTATAATAGCAGTAGTTACTGTCTATACTTATAATACATCAACTAATTCATTTGAGGATACATTGCGCTTAACCGCATTTAACTTAATATCGGTAGCTACAACTACGGGCTATAGCTCAACTGACTACAGTCTGTGGGGGGCTTTTGCTGTTATGGTAATTTATTTTGTGACAGTGGTTGGGGGATGTACAGGATCTACTAGTGGAGGAATAAAAATATTTCGTCTGCAGGTGATGATAAAAATGATATCTTTGCAGTTTAAACGTTTATTGCTGCCACATGGTATGTTTACTGAGCATATCGGAGGTAAACAATTAACTGATAGTATTGCAAAATCGGTAGCATTATTTTTTTTAGTTTATGTATTTGTGTTTGCAATCATTGCGGTTGGTCTTGCCTCCACAGGGCTTGATATGATTACTAGTTTAAGCGGTACAGCCTCAGCGATGTCAGCTGTTGGTCCTGGCCTTGGCCCTATTATCGGGCCGGTTGGTAATTACAGTACGCTGACTGATATGGCTAAATGGCTACTGATTTTTGCTATGCTAGCCGGGCGTTTGGAAGTAGTGACTATTTTAGCGATATTATCTAAGGGGTATTGGAGAAGTTAAACTACATAATTGCTTGCTAGCCCTTCAGGCAAAGAAACTAAATCTTTAAGTGTACGCTTATCTAAGACATTTGACATGGCTTTCCGAACATCTAGCATGGTGTGGCGTATAGCGCAGAGGGATTCATCTGCGCAGTCATCACATTTGCGGTATGAGCTAAGGCTGGCACAACGAACTGGTGCAAGTGGGCCATCAATTACGCGCATGATATCACCAATGCTAATTTGATCTGGAGCTTTTGACAAAGTATGTCCGCCAGTTGCGCCACGTTTACTATCAATAAAACCGTGTGATTTTAATTCTACCATTATGGCTTCTAGAAATTTTAACGGAATGCTTGATTCTTCCGCCAAAACCCTTGTCTGAAAACGTTTTTCTGGAGCTGAAGCCAAAATCATTAGTGCTTTGATAGCATATTTTGCTTTCATGGATAACATATTCACACCTGGATTTAAGTAACTATAATGCTATTTTAGTACAAATACGTTAAAATTTCAAGTAATTCATATTTATAAGGTATGAATAGTATGTATAGCAGAAAATTATCATTACTTACGTTTGTGCCAGCTTGTTTTATATGTTATAAGGATTTTTATGAGTATATCACTATTTATCTTTCTATATAGTTTGGGGGCGTTAGCATTTGCATACACCTCACAATATGCATTTGGATTACTGCCGTGTATATTATGCATGTACCAGCGCTTACCTTTCTTTGCGGCTTTGCTATTTAGCTTTATATCCTTGTTTATAAAAAACAGGTTTCGTTTTGTTTTTGTAGTATTGTGCAGCCTACTGATCTTAACCAGTGCTGGTATCGCATTTTACCATGTTGGAGTGGAAAGTGGTAAAATTCAAAGTGATGGATGTGAGGTTGAAGGCGATACTCCATCGACTTTAGAGGATTTAACAGCTGAGCTTATGGGTAAGCCGAGCGTACAGTGTGATAAGCCGCAATTCGTGTTTTTAGGTATTTCAATGGCAGGCTGGAATTTCTTAATTTCTGGCTCGTTTGGTCTAATGACTTTAATAATGGCATTTAGGTCTTACAGGAATGTTAGATTGATTGAGAGAAGCGATGACTACCAAAAAAAGAAAACTACATAAGCTTCCAGGTGATATTACAAGTGATGAATTTGTAAAGCAGGTAATAAGGGTTGATCATGCCGGAGAGTATGGTGCAAAGCGCATATACGAAGGGCAGATGGCGGTACTTAAAAAATCTCCTGTATATAAAACAATTGCCCATATGGCAAAACAAGAAGAAGAGCACCTTAAATATTTTTCTGAAGAAATAAGTAACCGTAAAGTGCGCCCCACGGCATTAATGCCGATTTGGCATGTTGGTGCTTTTGCTATGGGGGCGGTTACTGCAATGATGGGTGAAAAAGCTGCTATGGCATGCACGGTTGCTGTAGAAGAAGTTATCGATGAACATTATCAGGAACAGCTCCTACAACTTGGGGAAGGGGAGGCTGACTTAAAAAATAAAATAGCAAAGTTCCGTGATGAGGAACTTGAGCATAGAGATATTGGGCTTGAGAATAATGCCGAAAATGCACCAGCCTATCCTTTATTGCGTTTTGCAGTTAGGGGGGCAACTAAGATGGCGATTGCTTTATCTAAAAAGGTTTAATTATCTATGCCTATTCTTCTCAATAGTTAATTTACTTCCTTCTTGAGTGAGTTTAAAATACTCATCGTTAAAATAAAGGCAATTTACTGATGCATTACGCCTTACATTGCCATTGTCTACTTCTACTATTTTTCCGTCAATTAATTCTAATCCTCTAGCTATTTTTAATCCGAAATAGTCTATAAACTGGGAGCGTTGTTTATCATCTGCAAGCACTATTGCAGTTTGATCTTTTGTTTTTGAGCCTTTAAATCCTACAAAATGTAATACTCTTTCATCAAAAGGGTCTTTCTCTGGGCATTTTTTATTCGATGTATAATCAAAGTTAGTTTTAGGTGTGTTTTTTATACCGCCAATACTCTCTACAAAATCAGATAGTTGTTTTTCATCTGCAAAAGTTATTTTGAACTTATAATCACATCCGTTGATATGTTTGCAGGTTAATTCAGCTTTTGCTTTACTATATGATTTCTCTAATTTTTCAGCATGAGAACTGGAAGTGTGTAAGGCCTTATTATTTCCAATAGTTTGATATTTTGCTATATCAAGTAGGTTTTGATTAAACTGCGAACCGAATACTAGCTGTACCCAAAAGCAGCATTTGCGAGTGTCACTTTCTTCTTTTGCACTGAATGACCCATTACATAGCGCGCCGCTTCCGGCTGGTCCAAGGGCTATGCCCATAATACATTCTGCCGAAGAAATACTATCATTTCCTAATTTTATCAAGGCGCGTTGCATAGCGGAAGCGTCTCCGCCTTTGCTTACTATTAATGGAAAATTTATGCTTGTTCCTGCAGCTATGATTTTATCTTCAATTCCAGTGGCTGTATCGTGTACAATTAATCCGCGAAGACCTTTATAAATAGGATTTTTACTTATTTCCTGCGCTGCTAGCACTATAGATTCTGCAAACCATCCTTTGGCTTTTGCTATTTCGTTTATACCGGATTTTTCATCTACTTTTAATCCGCTTAGGTAATCATGCGGTGTTACTATATCGATAAATTCGTTATTCCTTGCTGCGACTTCTGCTTGTAGTAATATTATATTTTTAAATAGATTAACTAATTCGGATTTCTTTGTGTCATCGAGTATGCCGTCTTGTTTAGTGTATAAGTTAAATTCGCTGTTTCCCCTACGTAAACAAGGAAAAGTGGTGTAATAGAGGACTTTTTTTAGCGGGTTTTCCAGTGCTTCTCCTTTGTTATCAAAATATTGATAAACCTCTCCACGTACAACTGTATGTGAGGCTACTTCTCTTAAATCTGACCGTACGTCACCAATTCCTGTAATGTAGCCTTTAGTTTTCTGAATCGCTAATACATCGGTTTTTGTTAGTACATCAGGATTATAGTATATCTGTACCTTATCTTGTTGTTTCCTAACTTCTTTTGCGCTTATTATATGTTTTGCTTTTGCTTTATTATGGGATTGTGGAAATACACTTCCATTTTCAGTTATTACTATGCTTTGTTTTTTATCTAACAGGGCATTAATAGGTGATTCTGGTTTTGCCTCAGTTATTTTTTTGTGATATTCTTTGTGAGTATTAAAATTTGCGTCGGTTTCCTGGTGGCCATGAGCCTGCATTATGCTGCTGCGCAATTTACTTTGAGCTGTGTTGGCTATAGTGTCAAAGTGGTAGCCATTTGGAGAATTTAATTCATCAATAAGCTTGGTTATTAATGGATTCTTATTCCCATAAATTCTAAAACTTGCTTTCATTTCAATTGCTTATAATTGGAGTTTAAAGTGGTATTGTAAACGAAAGTGGTTCCAATTCAACAAAATTATTGTTCTACATTGCCAATCTTATGACCAAGCCTATCTGACTTTGTTTTTAAATATTGCTGATTATGCTGGTTGGTTTCCATAATATGAGGTACGCATTTGGTTACTTTTATTCCGCAATCTTCAAGCCCTTTGGCTTTTTTCGGGTTGTTTGTCAGTAGGTTAATCTGCTTAATTTTTAGTTGCTTTAAGATAGTTGCAGCAGGTTCAAACAAGCGTTCGTCATCATCAAAACCAAGTATATTGTTAGCGTCTACGGTATCGAACCCTTTTTCTTTCATGGCATAAGCGCGAAGTTTGTTGATAAGTCCTATGCCTCGGCCTTCCTGCAGCATATATAATATTATGCCTCCAGTTTTTGACATTAATTCAATAGCAGTGTGCAACTGGTCGTGGCAATCGCATGCAAGAGATTCAAGTAAATCACCCGTATAACAAGAAGAGTGTATGCGTATTAATGGTGTTTTTTCCGGTTTGCCTATAATTATTGCATAATGTTCTTTGCCGCCAATATTGGGGCGATAGGCGATAATTTCTGATTGAATAGAATTTTTTAATACAAGTTTTACCCGGCATGATTCAGTCAGATCTAATGATGCGATATTGCTGTACTTATTTATATAGTTGGCAGGGATGCTTAATAAATTCTTATCTTTAAACGAAGATTTTAATTCAACCGTGATAACAGATGGAATAAGCTCTGCTATGCGTGCTAATTTTAATGCGTCTTTCTCTGCTTTAGTTGCTATTAAGAGGTTTGGAAGTTTGACATTGTTTTCTTCTGCAAGTCCGCATAAAGCTGGTATGGTTTTTAGTTTTTGTTTGGTGATTTCTAAGGCTGATATGTTCTTTTCTGAATTATTTTTATTTAGATGATTCAATCTATTACTTGTTAGTATTAATTTAACAGGTTGTTTGATTTTTGAAGAAATATTATCTAATATTTCTGTCGATACTGTTTCAGGTGATAGCACCAGCAGTTTTACATTATTACTTGTTATAATGACAGGGAAGCCTTTGCGCAAATCGTTACATGCGCGTTCAACAGATAATAAAATTTGTGACTCTTTATTTAGCATATCTTTACTTTTTATAAAACCAGTGACACACTTCTATATAAAATTTCTGGTTTTTACAAATTAGAATTGAAGAATTTGATAAAAAATTATAAAATTCCTTTAGGTTTTAATCTATTTGAAAGATAAAATCATGAGCAAATTAATTGATGCTATCCTATCTGGGGATGTAGATGAAGTTCAGTCCCTTATTGAAAATGGTGCTAATTTAAACGAAGATAATGGCATTGCTTTGTATAAAGCAATAAATGAAGGCTATATTGAAATTAGCAAATTGCTTCTTAAAAATGGCGCAAAAATGCAAGGTAATTCATCTTCAATGCCTTTATATTCTGCAGCGGGAAACGGTTGGTTTGATGTAGTAAAGCAACTGGTAGAAAATGGAGCAGAGGTAAACCCAGCCAATGGTTTGCCGCTTATATGTGCTATTCGTTCTAAAAACTTTGAGATTGTAAAATATCTTATTGAAAAAGGCGCTGATGTAAATAACCCTAAGCTTTTGGCAATAGCTAAATCCTCCAGTACACCAGAGATAGCTCATTTCCTGGAGCAATGCTTAACCGGAGAAAAAATGGCGATTGCGGGTTAATTATGTCACTAAATATTGCGATCTTTTCCAATAATGATTCTCTAAGAAGCTTATTGTCCCGGCATAATGTAATATCGGCTAATGTCTCGCTATATAAAGACATTGATGGTTATAGCAAATCTGACGATATAGTAATTGTAGATGCGGACTATTTGCCGGATTACGGAAGCTTCTTTGATGGTGCCAAATCTATTATATTATCATCTTCTCCTGCTACGGCAAAATATCATATTCAGAAACCATACCGTTTTGTAAATTTGGTTAGTTTATTAGGCGAACTTGTTAATGATTCAGCTATTAGCAATAACATTGATATTGGAAGATTCAAATTTAACTACATGCAAAAATTATTGTTTAACGATAGCCATAAAATTTCCCTCACAGAAAAAGAAGCTGAAATTATTAATGTATTGGCTGGTATTGCACCAAATTCATTTGATAAGAAAGAATTGTTGAGGCGTGTGTGGCGGTATAGTGAGGAAATAGACACCAATACACTTGAAACTCATATGTATAGGTTGCGCAAAAAAATTGGCGATGATGAATTTATTGTAACTGAGAAAGATGGATATAAAATAAAAATGCTTTAATCTCCTATACCTCAACTATCTAGTTCGGAAATAAATTGGAAATACTATAAAACACTTGATTTTCTCAGTATAAAATTGTATCAATTTGTTGGTCAAAAACTTCAAAAGAGTCTTATTGCTATGAGAATTGGTTTTTCCCTATTTGTTTTATTAGCGTGTGTTTTGCCATTTTCGGCAAACGCTCAGGTAAAAGATAAAGCTTTTAAGGACTGGGCTGTATACAGTACTGAATTACAAGGCAAAAAGATTTGTTATATAGCCAGCTTCCCAACAGGAAAAACAGGTAATTATAAAAAACGCGACCAGCCTTATTTCCTGGTAACAAAAATTGGCCAGGGTGTGTTTGAAGTTAGCGCCTCTTCAGGTTTTGATTATAAAGTAAAAAGTGATATAAGCCTGGATATCCAAGGCAATAAATATAAAATGTTTACCAAGGGTGATTTGGCGTGGGCCGCCGACAACAAACAGGATAACAAAATTATTGAATTCATGCGCAAAAAGAACAGCATGAGTGTACGCGGAACATCACTTAAAGGTACTTATGCTGTTGATAAATATTCATTAGCTGGTTTTGGTGCTGCTTTTGATAGAATGAACGATATTTGCAGCTAATAGAGTTAGAGAAAGTTTTTTGATACAGAAACCTACCCCGCCATTTGTATATATAGTTGGAGCAGGTCCTGGTGATCCTGGTCTTTTGACAGTTAAGGCTTATAAGTTATTAACTGAAATTGCTGATATTGTTATATATGACCGTCTTATTCCACAAGAATTACTTAATTTAATTCCATCGCATGTTGAAATGATCTATGCAGGTAAATCATGCAAGAAGCATGAGATGACGCAAGATGTTATTAATCAAAATCTTGTTGATGAATCGCGTAAAGGGAAGGTGGTTGTCAGGTTAAAAGGCGGCGATCCTTTTATATTTGGTCGTGGCGGTGAAGAAGCTGCATATTTGGTCGATAATAATATTCCGTTTGAAGTTGTGCCGGGTGTAAATGCAGCAGATGGATGTTGTGCATATCAGGGCATACCGCTTACTCACCGTGGGCTTGCAACAGGAGTTAGGTTTGTTACTGGCCACCAGCAAAAAGGTGTGCCGATGAACCTTAACTGGCAAAGCCTGGCAGATGAAAATACTACTCTAGTATTTTATATGGGGCTGACGCATTTGGAAGAAATTGCTCAAAATCTTATAAAATACGGTTTATCTAAAAGTACTCCAGCTGCGGCTATACAAGAAGGTACCACAAAGTCTGAGCGCTCATGCTTCTCAACATTGGAGCATATATTTCAGAAGGTTACAGAGCGGGATTTTCAGCCACCAACGTTGATTGTAGTAGGAAAGGTTGTTGGTTTAGCTGATAAGATTGGTAAATGTTGATTGTTACTTAGGAAAAATCTTTGTTACAAAATCCCGTACCTTGCTTTTTACCTTCTCAAATTTCATTACGTTATCTATTCTTCTGCTAAGAAACGCCCATGTATCCTGGTGGTTATGGGATTTGTCCTGTAACCAATATAGTAACGTGCTGCTGTATACACCAGAAAGTATGGCGCGCTGTGTGTAAGGGTTGAAATCAGAGGCTTTATCACCTACGGCATACCAGATTTCGTCGGCAGTTTTCCACACTGCTGGTATGCTTTCCAGGCTGTGTAATGGAACGGCATAAAATGATATTGTTTTGCGTATGGTGGTTTTGTAAGGCTCTGCAAGCTCTAAGCGTGTTTTTACGGCCAAATGAATTCTATCGCGAATACGGAGCTTTGTTATATCTTTTTTAGACAGTGTTTCTTGCATTTTATGATCAAGGTCACGCAGAAAAAAATCTACTAGTTCAGTAAGTCCGCCAGGAAAAACTATATTGCCATACTCAGGTTCTAACCCTGCATTTATTGAAGCGTTGGTCAAAGTTGCCCCGGTCCAGCCATCAAAAGGGACTAGTTTTAGTGCTTCTTCGAGGATTTTATGGCGTTTTTCTTGCATTTTGCCAATATGATAAAATATGCACCAAAATACAATAAGAACTTGACTTATTATATAAAAAACAGCATAAACATGCCTCGTGTTAATCTTTTATTCCTTAAAAGGGGGTATTAAAGTTGGTTCAAGTATCTGTACATGGTAATATGGAACAAGCTCTTAGGGCTTTGAAAAAGAAGATGCAGAGGGAAGGGATTTTCCGTGAAATGAAACTTCGCAGGCATCACGAAACAGAGTCTGAGAAGAAAAAGCGTAGAGATTCTGAGTCTGAGCGTCGTCGTCGCAAGTTAGACCGTAAACGTTATCAGATGGATTAGTCTAAGACATTTTAGTTTAATTAAAAGGGAAGCTCTGCTTCCCTTTTTTTATACCTCGGCAGGAAAAATGGTACAGCATGTCCTGTTATGATACATTATCTATTCCTTTCTGCTATCATAGTTGCAGAGTGAGTGCACTGCCAAACCTCGAATTGTAGTATTCTAAAGCTATTTTTCATCTTTGTGTGTAAAATGGCACAATCATTGCTTCCTTCTTTATTGTAACTTAGGTGTGGCATATAGCCATGCCGAATTACTTAAATTATAATTTAAGGGAGATAATATAATGAATAGTAAATTTTTAGGAATGGCTATTTTAGCAGTTACGCTTTCAGCTTGTGTTACTCATAAGCACGCGGTTTATTTTGGTTCAGGCGGTAGTAAGCTTGATAAAGAGGATAAGCTGATTCTGGCGCAGACTATGAAAGAGGTTTCTCTTGGCCAGAAAATTACCTTAACAGGTTTTACTGACAAACAAGGTGGTACTAAGACTAACATAAAATTAGCAGATAAACGCGTTGCTGCTGTTAATGCAGAACTCATAAAAATGGGTGTAAGCCCAAAGAAAATCAGGCTTGTATCAAGCAGTGATTCTTCAATTGACAAAGCTGTAAGCAACCTTGGTGAGGCTCGTCGTGTTGAGCTGCTGGTAAAATAATTACTACATTTAATTAAAAAGCAGGAAAGGCAACTTTCCTGCTTTTTTTATTTTATTAAAACGGTATGCTGCTGCTGCAAAAACATGGATATAAGTATGTCAGAACAAGTAAAATCACCTATAGCATTATTTAAAGAATGGTACGACAAAGCGATAGTCTTAAATGTCAGTGAACCTACTGCTATGACTCTTGCTACTGCTACTTCTGATGGAATTCCATCTGCACGGATAGTTTTGCTAAAAGCTTATGATGAGCGTGGCTTTTGTTTTTATACAAATTTTAATAGCAGAAAAGGTAAAGAGTTGCTTGAGAATCCTTATGCGGCTTTGTGTTTTTATTGGGATGAGCTGGGACGTCAGGTGCGGATTGAAGGAAAGGTAGAAAAAGTTAGCGAGCAAGAAGCGGATGCGTATTTTAACAGCCGTTCGCGTGGTAGTCAATTAGGAGCGTGGGCATCTAAACAATCGCAGCCTATGGAAGATGAAATGGATTTACCAAACAGGGTAAAGAAAATTACTGAGCAATTTTCTGAAGGTGTTATTGAACGCCCGCCTTTTTGGCATGGTTTTCGTGTGATACCAAATAAAATTGAGTTTTGGGAGAATAAGGAATTTAGACTGCACAGGAGACTGGTTTATACTAAAGCTGGTAATGGATGGAAAACGGGTATTTTGTATCCTTAGATTAAGTGCAAGTGCAAGTGCAAGTGCAAGTAAATAAAGTTTCCTTACTTGCACTAACAACTAACTACTTGCACTAATTAGTAAGCCCCAACTGCAATCTTCTCCAAAACTTCTTCGGTATCAACGTTTTCAAAGAAAGGCTTCAGGAATTTTGCCAGTGGTGAGTATTTTTCGTCGCCGGATTTGCGGCCATCGTAGATAATGCGGTCTTCGTAGCCGGTAATCCATAATGCATCCTTATTGCGGCGGGCAATAACTAAATCGCCCTGGAAGTCAGCATAAGGGGTGCGGTGGACTTTCAGCACTACCAGGCCATCGCCTAGTAATTCATCAATGAAATTTTGAACCGATGGCGGAACATTTAAGCCTAATTTAGCCAAATCCGGTTTATCGATAATTGAGATAAATTCAAGTTTGCCAAACTCAGTTGACATGGCGAAACGTGATTTTTCAATACCGGAAAGCCCAACTTGCGATTGGCGGTGGATGTCCCATGCTTTTTCAACAGGTACTGCAAAAGCTTTGTGGCCTTCGATTTCACGGCACTGGAAGTAGTAATGGTTGTTGACGCCCATGCGTTTTAATTCGCGCTGCATCAGGTTTAGCACTTCCGGATCGTCGTTTACACCATCGATGATTGGGGTCTGGTTTTCCAGTGTTACATAGCTGCGTCCGCGTAAGCTGCGGATGGCATTTTCTGTTATTTCGATGCGTTTGAAGCCGCCATCTGGCCCTACTATATACTCGCCAGTTTCCTTGCTTCTTTCTAAGAACTCATCTGGATGTGAGAAATGTACCATAAATGCAAGGCCAACGCGCGGGTGTAATTCATGGAACAGATCAAGCATAGCAAGGAAGTTCTCATCGAAGCGGGCAGGGTAAAATGCCAGTTCTTTTGTACCTATACGAACCATACGAACGCCAGCGCTTGCAAGACCATTCATGTAATCAAACAGGTTTTTGTTTGATAGCACCATAGGATCGCCACCAGAGAGCAATGCTTCCCGGATTGGGATGATTTTATCGCGGATCGCCATGCCGGGTTTGTTGTGTTCGGCAGCTTTTTTGTTGTGGCCTTTGATGTAGTCGGTGATTTCCTGGATTGAGCCGATGTCTTTTTCAGTTTTACCAGTCAGGAAGTCAGAGCGGTAGCAATAGCGGCACCATGAGCTGCATGCACGTACAACATAAAGCAGTACTAATTCGTATTTATGGAGTAACCCTGGAACCGGGCTGTATTTTAACTGGTTTGATGGGTCGCGTTCGCCTGATAAATCCTGTGTTTCTTCCGGACGTGCTTTTATCAGGTTGCGTATGCCTGTGCTGCGCGATGCCAAATCCATGTAGTAAGCAGTGGCGCGTGGAGGCAGGCGGTCAGAAACACCGGCTTTAACTAATTCATCAAGTTCATTTTCGGAATATAATGCTGCGCCACCCTGGGCTACATATTTTTTATACTGGTATAAATCGTGGGAAATGTAACGGTTAAAATGGCTTTCTTTTATTGTGCCGTACACATTAGCCAGGCTGCTTCTAATTTCTCTCTTTTTTTTGGGGCGAGTGCCTGCGATGCGTGGTTTTTTGGAAGCCTTTGTTGTCATATAAATTCCTTAAAATAAATGCAATTTTATACTTTGCTCTCCCTATTCCCCGAGAGCCATATATACTTTCTATATAGAAGTGGTGCAAGGATATGTTGTTGTGCGGCGCAATATCGGGTGATTGGTAGTTGAAAAACTGCTGCCAATACAGCCTTGCAAACCACTTGTAAGGATGTATTATCCTTTTGCCATAACTATTATGGCAGCTGGAATAACAATGTAACACGAGTAAATTATGCCCTGGATAGACACACATGTTCACCTTTTTACCAAAAATGATAGCGATAATACTGGTATCCCGGAAGTTTTTGGCAAAAATTCGCTAAATACACCTGAATTATATATTGAAACTTTAGGTGCTAATATGCCAGATGGAGTGGTAATCGTTGATTTTAGTAAAGCTAAGGATTCGGAGCATGTGGTAAATAGCTTAGATGAGCTTGCACAGAGGGGAATAAAAGCTGCTGGCGTTATAAAAGGTAACCTTGCTGATGCAAGAACGCTGCAGTGGATAAAAAGACCGGACGTAAAAGCGATAAGATTGTACGCAAAAGATTCTATGCCAGACGTTTCTGGGCAAGAATGGAAAGAAGTTTTTGTGCAGGTAACGAAAGATAATAAGCACATCTTAATTTTTGGGGAGGGTGCAAATTTAACAGGACTTATCAAGCGGATACCTGAAAATGTTACTATATTAGTTGATCATTTGGGGGTGCCAAAAATAGATGGTGAGGATAAGGATTTTAAGGAGCTACTTGTTATTGCTAAAGCGAGGGGCAATATATACTTCAAAGGGCCTGGTTATAGAACCAGCCTTGATGTTCAAAAGGTAAAGCTAATAGTGCGGGAAATTATAGCAGCTGTAGGGAGTTCCCGTGTTATGTTAGGTGCAAGTGATGCGCCGTTTGCTGGTTTTGGCGAGTCTATGAATTATGAGAAAGTGCTTGGATTTATTGGTGAATTAGCTAATGATGCAGGTGATAAAGATAAACTTTTATACAGTAATGCCAAGGATCTTTATGGTTTCTAGCAGTAAATTTAGCAATTTTTTAGACCAAGGAAAGCTTGTTATAGTCATGCTGGGCGTTCTCTTCATGACCATGATTGCGCTTTCTGTTGGTTTTATTATTGCTATTGCTACATGTATATTTTTGCCAATAATAACTTGGTTACGTCTGCGTAAAGTAAATACTGAAGATAAAAAAGAAAGTGCTGATTTTATCGAAGCGGAATATGTAATTATGGAAGAAGGCAAAGAAGAGAAATAATGTTGATATTGCTATCCCCTTCAAAAACAATGGATTTTGATGAGAAAACTGCTGGCAAATACACATTTCCAGATTTTTTGGAAAATTCTACTGAATTAATTTCAGTTTTACGAAAATTAAAGAAAGACCAAATTAGCCAGTTAATGGATTTAAGTGATAATTTGGCGGAGCTTAATTATCAGCGGTATAAAAATTTTTCTACGCCATTTACGGAAAAAAATTCTAAACAAGCTGCTTATGCTTTTAAGGGTGATGTATATGATGGTCTAGAGTTTGATAAATTTGCCAGTGGTGATGTTGCTTATGCGCAAGAAAATTTAAGGATGATTTCTGGTCTTTATGGGTTACTTCGTCCGCTTGATTTAATTCAGCCTTATCGCCTTGAGATGTCTACAAAGCTAAAAAACCAAAAGGGTAAGGATTTATACCAATTCTGGGGTGAGAGTATTACTGCCAAGCTAAATGAAGAGCTGGCTAATAATAACGATAAAATGATTGTTAACCTAGCTTCAAATGAATACTGGAAGGCGGTTAAGCCTAAATTATTGCAAGCAAAAGTTATAACTCCGGTATTTAAAGAAAATAAAAATGGTGAATATAAGGTGGTAATGCTATTTGCTAAGCGTGCACGTGGTATGATGGCGCATTATATAATCAAGAATAAAATTGAAAATATATCAGATTTGAAGAAATTTAATGTAGATGGCTATAAGCATAATTCAAGGCTATCAGAAGATGGAGAGATGGTTTTTACGAGGGAAAAGTCATAAAATCCTTCCCATATAGCAGTCCTGATGATATAATCCACAAAAATAAAAATGGTATGAAACATGGCAGTTTTGCCCTTAGTTATAGCTCCTGACCCAAGGCTTGCGATTTGTTCTGAGCCTGTGGATAAGGTGGACGATAAAATCCGTAAATTCGTTGATGATATGATTGAAACCATGCACAAAGAGGATGGCATTGGCCTTGCCGCTGTACAGGTTGGGGTGCATAAGCGTATTTTAGTTATGGATTTAAGTGATAGCCAAAAGCGTTATGAAGAGGCTGATGGCAAAGCCTGCGGTGCGGATATTTCTAAGCCATTTTGCATGATAAACCCCGAAATTATTGAATCTTCTGAAGAACAAAATGTTTATGATGAGGGCTGCCTTTCATTCCCTGAACAGCGCGCTATGGTAACGCGACCTAAGAAGGTTAAGGTTAAGTATCTGGATTATAACGGAAAAGAGCGGGTTTTGGTTTGTGACGGATTGCTGGCAACCTGTGTGCAACACGAGATGGACCACCTAAATGGCGTGGTGTTCATCGACCATGTTTCGCGACTAAAGCGCGATGTAATAATGCGTAAAGTTAAAAAGCTGAAAAAGCTTAATGCGGCTGTATAAGTATGAAAATAATCTTCATGGGAACCCCTGAATTTTCTGTAGTAGCACTAGAGGCTATTATAAAAGCAGGGCATGAAGTAGCGGCGGTTTATACTAGAGAGCCAAAGCCAGCAGGGCGTGGGCAAAAAGAGCAAAAATCACCAGTTCATATAATAGCTGATAAGTACAATATTCCAGTAACAACTCCAAAAACTTTGAAAAATCAAGATGTTCAGGCCGAATTTGCTGCATTTGGTGCGGATTGTGCTGTTGTAGCGGCATATGGCTTAATATTGCCTAAGCCAATTTTGGATGCTTGTCCGTGTATAAATATCCATGCGTCACTTTTGCCAAGATGGAGAGGGGCTGCCCCAATCCAGCGTGCAATTCTGGCGGGAGATAAGGAATCTGGCATCACTATAATGCACATGGATGAGGGGCTGGATACAGGCGATATGCTTCTTTGGGAGAAAGTTGCAATTGATGGTATGAACGCGGGACAACTGCATGATACTTTAGCAAAAATGGGTGGAAAATTGATAGTAGAAGCTATGAATAACCCGAAATTACAGCCGGTTAAGCAGGATGGGTGGGCTACTTATGCTGAAAAAATTTGCAAAGAAGAAGCGAAAATTAACTGGAATAACACTGTAGAGGAAATAGATAGGCAAATTAGGGCATTTAACCCATATCCGGGAGCTTATTTTGTCTATAATGGTGAAAAAATTAAGATACTGGCGGCCCAAATAACTAAGAAATCTGTGGAAAAACCTGCAATCATAATGGATTCTTTATGCGGAATATCGTGTTCTAATGGAGTTGTATATCCAAAGATTGTGCAGAGACAGGGTAAAAAACCTATGCCAATAGAGGATATGCTTAGGGGTTTTGAGATTCAGCAGGGGATTACATTATAATATATGAGCTTTTAGCCATATTTAGGGCTTTTTGCCTAAGCTACTCTTATTTTCAAAAAACCTCCCGTTTGTAACGTTTTTATTAACTAAATGTTAATTTTTAGCTGCTATGCTTTATTCTGAAGTGCTTTAATAAAGCAAGCTGCTCTAAAGTTGGGAGAGCCAAATGCCATTGAATAATGATAGCCACAGAGATAGTAATACACAAGATTTCTTACCAAAGATGGTAACTGTTTTCCGCCATCTTTTATTTTCGAAAGAAGTAGAGCGTAAAAAAAACGGGCATATAGATAGCGCCCAGAAAATTATGGCATGGGTAGATAGTGCCGAACAGCAGCAAATCGAGTTGGAGCGCAAAAAGATTCGTGATGAATTAATTAAGGACGGCGGTGCAACGCAACTACATAATAATAGTCAAAGCTTGCAATAGTTCCAAATAAATTTCTATCGTTTCACAATCTTATTTACATTATAAAAAAGTAGAATTACTTTGCTTGAGTAATTTTGTGAGAGATAACCATGACCCAAGTACAAATAAAACGATTAGAAAATTCTGCTGGTTTAGAGCTGCCTTTTTACGCTACTGCAAACAGTGCTGGGCTTGATTTGCAAGCAGCTAATGATGAAGATATTGTTCTGGCTCCAGGGCAACGTGCGTTAGTAAAAACTGGAATTAGCATTGCGTTACCAGATGGTTATGAAGCGCAGATACGTCCACGCTCTGGTTTGGCATATAAGAATGGTGTAACAGTATTGAATGCGCCAGGCACTATTGATGCTGATTATCGTGGTGAAATAGGGGTTATATTGATTAACCATGGTCAGGAAAATTTTGTGGTAACTCGTGGTACGCGAATTGCACAGATGGTTATTGCACAATACACAAGGGCAACATTTAGCGAAGTATCGGAGCTTTCTGAAACCCAAAGAGGGCAGGGCGGATTTGGTTCTACTGGCTTAAAAGCATCGGTAGCGGTGGTGGCGTAAATGACACCTCTGAAGTTTTATGCAGCATTGGAGGTAGTTGTTTTTATTGCCTTAAATTCAGGTGCTAAACCGGTCAGCAGTAAAGAGGTGTGTGCTGCGCAAAATGTGCAGGCTAGACATCTTGAGCCAGTTATGCAAGTTTTGGTACATAACGGAATTTTGCGTGGTACTAAAGGGCCTAAAGGCGGGTATACTTTAGCAAAAGAAAAACGTAAAATTACTGTTGGCCAGTTACTACGTATATTTACTAATAAAGATGAAGAATCCTTTGATACTTTATTGCAGAAAAAGGTTATAATTCCATTAAGTGCGCTCTCTGAAAAGGCGGTGCTGCAAATATACGATAAAATAACTATCGAAGATTTGTGTAAAAAAGCTACAAGTGTGGTCGATAATGTTGGCCAGTGGGAAAATTTCAATATTTAATAGTCCTGTAATCATAAGCATTCAACTTAATTTTACTCTTGAATTCTAGCATTAATTGTTAGATAACTATTCCTACTCTACAGATGAGACATTTAAAAATTAATCAATATAAATAGGATTTATATCATGAGTAATGCTGTACTTAAAAAAGCATCGGATTATGTACCAACATTATCTACCAAAGGTAGAGGAAAAGTTTATCAGAATATCGTTGAAACTATTGGCGATACGCCGCTTGTAAAATTGAACAGGATTGCAAAAGAAGCTGGCTGCGTTGCGGAAGTATATGCGAAACTTGAGTTCTTTAACCCGCTTTCAAGCGTGAAAGACCGTCTGGCATTTGGTATGATTGAGGCGGCTGAGCAGGAAGGAAAGATTAAAGCTGATACTGTAATTGTTGAGCCGACTTCGGGTAATACAGGCATTGCGCTGGCGTTTATCTGCGCTGCGAAAGGTTATAAATTAATCCTGACTATGCCTGAGAGTATGTCGATGGAACGCCGCAAAATGCTGAAGATACTGGGTGCTGAGCTTGAGCTTACCCCGGCGGCAAAAGGTATGCGCGGGGCGATTGAGCGTGCTGAGGAGATCCTGAAAGAAAACCCGAATGCGTTTATGCCGCAGCAATTCCAGAATACTGCAAACCCTGCAATCCACCGCACTACTACTGCGGAAGAAGTGTGGAATGATACTGATGGCAAAGTGGATTTCTTCGTGACTGGCGTTGGCACCGGTGGAACTATCACTGGTGTGGCAGAAGTGTTGAAGAAATATAAGCCGGATGTGAAAATCGTGGCGGTAGAGCCGGAGGATAGCGCGGTGTTATCTGGCGGTAAACCTGGTCCACATAAAATCCAGGGACTTGGGGCTGGTTTCATTCCTGATATTTTGAAAGTTGATTTGATTGATGAGGTTATTACTATTGGTAATGAAACTTCATTTGCTACCGCCCGCAAATTAGCTGAGCAAGAAGGGATTCCGGTTGGTATTTCATCTGGTGCTACGGTTGCTGCAGCGTTGGAGCTTGGCGCTCGCCCTGAAAATAAAGGCAAAAAGATCGTAGTTATTTGCGCTTCAAGTGCTGAAAGGTACTTATCTACTGCGCTGTTTGGTGAGTAGGATTTAGTGGCTAGTGTCTTGTGACTAGTGGCTAGTGATAATATACATAAAAAAAGCCTGGGATTTAGTTATTCCAGGCTTCTTTATTACCAGGCACAAACCACTAGTCACTAGCCACTAATTTGCTTGCTTCTCCCCCCATTTACTCTATGATAATTCCTCTACATTAAACCTCTAGAAAGCGATTGAAAAATGATGACAGATGCTACTCGGGCAGTTGAAGAATATGGTGCCGATTCCATTAAAGTTTTAAAGGGTTTGGAGGCGGTAAGAAAACGCCCTGGAATGTATATTGGTGATACTGATGATGGTTCTGGTTTGCACCACATGGTGTATGAAGTTCTAGATAATGCGATCGATGAGGCGCTAGCTGGCCATTGTGATACGGTTGAAGTTACACTTAATCCAGATGGTTCATGCTCGGTATCTGATAATGGCCGTGGGATACCAGTTGCTATCCATGAAGAAGAAGGTGTTTCGGCGGCTGAAGTTATTATGACCCAGTTGCACGCTGGCGGAAAGTTTGATTCAAACTCATATAAGATTTCCGGTGGGCTGCACGGTGTGGGCGTTTCTGTGGTAAATGCTTTGTCTGATTGGTTGGATTTGACTATCTGGCGTGACAACAAAGAATATTATGCGCGCTTTGAACACGGTGATACGGTCGTTCATACAAAAGAAGTTGGGCCTGCTGAAGGCAAAAAAGGAACGAAAGTTACTTTCCATCCGTCTGATAAAACTTTCTCATTTATTGAGTTTAACTTTGCGACTTTAGAAAGTCGCATTCGTGAAATGGCATTCCTTAATTCGGGTGTGTATATTGTACTGAAAGATTTGCGTAATGAAGAACCGGTTGTGGTTGAGTTTAAGTATGAAGGTGGAACGCAGGAGTTCGTAAAATATCTTGATAAAAGCAAAACGGCTTTACACCAGATTATTATGGTTGCTGGTAGTTCGCCAGATGGTATGAGTGTAGAAATTGCGCTTGAGTGGAACGACTCATATCACGAAAATGTTCTGTGTTTTACTAACAACATTCGTCAGCGTGATGGCGGAACGCATCTTGCAGGTTTTAGGGCGGCACTTACCCGCGCAGTGAATAATTATGCTAATGATAGCGGTGCGACGAAAAAAGAAAAAATCGTTTTAAACGGTGATGATATGCGTGAAGGTCTTACGTGTATTCTGTCAGCAAAAGTGCCTGATCCAAAATTTTCATCACAAACAAAAGATAAGCTAGTAAGCTCGGAAGTGCGCCCATTCATTGAGGGCGTCGCATATGAAAAATTATGTAAATGGTTTGAAGAAAATCCTAGTGAGTCGAAAATTATTGTTGGCAAAGTTATTGAGGCTGCAATTGCGCGTGAAGCTGCACGTAAAGCGCGTGATCTGACACGCCGTAAAAATACATTAGATATTTCTAGCTTGCCTGGAAAACTTGCTGACTGCCAGGAAAAAGATCCAGCACTTAGTGAAATATTCATAGTTGAGGGAGATTCTGCAGGTGGTTCTGCAAAACAAGGACGTAGCCGTAAGAATCAGGCTATTTTGCCGCTGCGTGGAAAAATCCTTAACGTTGAGCGTGCGCGTTTTGATAAAATGCTTTCATCACAGGAAATTGGTACATTGATAACGGCTCTTGGTACGGGTATTGGTCGTGATGACTTTAATATTGAAAAAGCGCGTTACCACAAAGTTGTTATCATGACGGATGCCGACGTAGATGGTGCGCATATAAGAACATTGATTTTGACATTCTTCTATCGTCAGATGCGGGAGCTTATCGAGAAGGGGTATTTATATGTGGCTCAACCGCCGCTTTATAGGATTCGCCGTGGTACAAAAGCTGTGTACTTAAAAGATGATAAAGACCTGCAGAATTATCTGGTTGATAGTGCGCTGGATGGAACAATTCTGAAAACTGCTGATGGTGCGCAACGTGCATCAGCTGATTTGAAAGATGTTATTGAGAAAACTATTGAGCTTACTAACCTGATAAAATCACTTTCGCGCCGTATGCCTTCTGATGTTATTGAGGCTGCTGCTTTAGTTGGTGCTTTATCTGAAGATTCTCTTGGCAAACAAGATAAGGTTGAACAGATTGCTAAACAGTTAAATGCCAGTGTGAATGATGAAGTGCTTGCTTGCTGGGAAGGCGGTATTGGTGATGAAGGCCAATTTGTACTATCTCGTGTTGTGCGTGGCGTGACGGAAAAATTGTCACTTGATAAGGCAACAATATCTTGTCCAGAAGTTGCGAAAATTAACAGCATAATCGCTGAGCTTGGTGACGTGTTTAAAGGCAAGGCGGTGCTGGATAGCAAAGGTGAAGAGAAGTCTGTAAATACTCCATCGCGGCTGGTTGAAGCGGTTATGGAAGCGGGGCGTAAAGGTGTTTCAATTCAGCGCTTTAAAGGTCTTGGTGAAATGAATCCTGATCAGCTTTGGGAAACTACGCTTGACCCTGAGAACCGTACTTTATTGCAGATTAAAATTAATGACGAATCGGAATCTGATCAGGTATTCTCTACATTAATGGGTGGCGTAGTAGAACCACGTCGTGATTTTATTCAGGAAAATGCCCTGAAAGTTACGAATCTGGATGCCTAAGTTAGTCATAGCCACCCGGAGGGTATATGGAAAGCTGTTGCGAACATCCTAAAAAACAGAAGCGTGATTATCTGCTAATTTTTGGTGTGGGTGTTATTATCCCAGCTTACTTGCTGCATTTATTTTTCTCTCAATTAGCAAATAACTACCTTACGAAATTTACCTCATCAGTTAGTGATTTAATAAACCAAATGTGGTGGGGAGTTTTAATCGGTATTTTGTTTGTTGGTCTTATTGATAAAGTGCCGCGCGAGTTTGTCATATCTATTTTAGGAAGGAAGCGCGGTATTTCTGGAATACTCCGAGCGACATTTGCTGGATTGCTACTTGATTTATGTAGCCATGGTATTCTGCTTGTAGGTATGAAGCTTTATGAACGCGGGGCGAGCCTTGGCCAGACAATGGCATTCCTTATTGCAAGCCCGTGGAATTCATTTTCACTTACGTTGATTTTGTGGGCGCTGATTGGCTTTAAGTGGATGCTTGCGTTCTTGATGCTTTCTGCTGTGATTGCAGTTATCTCAGGTTTGATATTTGAAAAATTAGTTAATAACAAGGTATTGCCTGATAATCCTAATGCAATCGATATACCTGAAAATTTTGTATTTTTTAAAGAAGCGAAGCAGCAAATAAGGGGAGTAAAAGTTACGCCGTCATTTTTTAAACAAATAATCATTAGTGGATTTAAAGGTTCTAAAATGGTGCTGCGCTGGATATTTTTTGGTGTTGTTTTAGCTTCGCTAATGCGCACATTTATATCGCCGGAGCATTTCCATGCAGCATTTGGACCGACATTGCTTGGTTTATTTTTCACATTGGTTGCTGCAACAGTAATTGAAGTTTGTTCCGAAGGTGCGACCCCTATTGCGGCTGACATATTTAATATTGCGAGCGCACCAGGCAATGCTTTTGCGTTTTTGATGTCAGGAGTTGCCACTGATTATACTGAAGTTATGGCTCTGAAAGAAACGACAAAGTCATGGAAAATAGCCTTGTTCCTGCCATTGGTTACATTGCCGCAGGTGGCTTTGATTAGTTATTTGATGAATTTTATAAAGTAAAAATTAAGAAATAATTTCTTATATTCTTGCTTCCACATCGTTTTTTTATTTTTTTTGATAGATTTTTGACCTGACTAGATTTTGAAGATGCTTTTTAAATAACATATAAAGGAAAAAACATGAGCAAAAGCCATAATTATGCAATAACGACAGAGCAGCAGAAAAAGTTAGATAGTAAATTAATAGATGCGGCTCAAAACGGCAATCTAAAAAAAGTAAAATCTCTTTTAAAGGATGGCGCGAATGTTAGAGCGGTAGATAATTTAGGCTGTACTTCATTGCATTGGGCAGCCGCGTGTTATAAGACAATTGTAGAGTTGTTAATCAAGAATCAGGCAGAGGTTAATGTGGGGGATGTAAATGGCAATACTCCACTGCATATGGCAGTCGCGGAAGATAATAAAGAAATAGTGGAGCTGCTAATTAAGCATAATGCGTATGTTGATGCGGTAGATAAAAAGGGGCGGGCTCCATTGCATTGGGCAGTCACTAATGGCCGTACAGCGATTGCAAAGATATTAATTAAGAATAATGTGAATGTTAATGCGGTAGGCGGCGAAGATGGCGTAAGCCCATTGCATCTTGCAGCCGAAAATGGCGATACAGCAATAGTGGAGCTACTAATTGAAAATAAGGCGAATGTTAATGAGGTAAGTAAAAATGGCGTAAGTCTATTGCATCTTGCATCCCGCAAAGGCCATAAAGAAATAGTGAAGCTACTAATCGAAAATAAAGTAAATGTTAATTCGGTAGATAAAGAAGGTAGTAGTTCATTGCATCTTGCAGTTGTATATGGCCATAAAGAAATAGTGGAGCTACTAATTGAAAATAAGGCAAATGTTAATGAGGTAAGTAAAAAAGGCATAGGTCCATTGCATCTTGCAGTTCAAAATGGCGGTACAGAAATACTAGGGCTGTTAATTAAAAATGGTGCAGATGTAAACGCGGTAAGTAAAGATGGCGCAAGTCCATTGATGGCTGCAGTCCTAAAGGGCGATATAGAAATAGTAGGGCTGTTAATTAAAAATGGTGCAGATGTAAACGCGGTAAGTAAAGATGGCATAAGTCCATTGTATTTTGCATCCCGCAAGGGTCAAAAAGGAATAGTGAAACTACTAATCGAAAATGAGGCAGACATTAATGCCGAAACGCTACAGTTAATAATCGATCAAGATCCTGACTTTGTTAAGTCTATAGATCAAAGAAACAATACTCCACTTCATAACGTAGCATCAAATGGCAAAACTGATGTTATAGAACTGCTAATTAAAAATGGCTCGGATGTAAATGCAATCAATAAATATGGCTGGAATCCTCTGGCTGTTGCAGTTGGTAAAGGTAATAAGGAAGCCGCAGAGGTTCTACTAAAGAATTCAGATGTTACTGTGAAAAATGAAGGTGGCTGGGGACTTGTACATTTGGCAGCTCGCAATGGCGATGTCCAAATGCTAAAATTGGTTGCTAATGAGCACAATATTAAGGGGGCTAATATTAATGGTAATACTCCGTTGCATCTGGCGGTTTTAAGCGAAAATCCTGATGCAGTTCA
>JAJONM010000061.1 GCA_021323415.1 Rickettsiaceae bacterium | reverse complement strand
GCCATATGCTGCGGCATAGTGCAGTGCAGTTGCGCCCTTGGTGTCTTTTGCCTCTAAATCAGTACCTAGTTCTTTAAGTGTTTTTATGACTTCAACTTTGTCGCATTGCACAGCATAGTGTATAAGTGTTGCTTTATGTCCATTTGTTTCACTTATTAGTTTTGGTGATTCTTTTAGTTCCTGCTGAATTTTCTTTATGCAGTCTTCTTCCGAAATGTTAGTTGATTTAATAATATCGATTAAATTATCTAATTTAGACTTTGCCATACTATTCTCGTTGTTATAATTATGTGGCGATTTTATATATTAAATAGCACGATAAATCAAGTATTTATATGGATTGCTTTATTTAAATGGCTGATCAAAGGATAAATTCTGCTGCGCAGCCTAATTGCCGAACGAAAAGATTTAGATAATATACAACTACAGATTGGGATGCTGTGTAAGTTTGTTAATACGGTTGGTTAGATTGGTTTTGACTGACCTAAAGACTAGCTTTAAACCGCCTCAACATATCTATCAATAATCAATCTCGTTTGTTTTCATACTGGAAGCCAATTTTCTTTACGAATGATAATGAGTAGTAAGAAATCGCTATGACTTTTAAAATTCGGAGTTTTGTTACCAAAGCAATTTCCTTTGTTTTTCTTTAAAAATCTGTATATTAGCTAAAAATTCCAGATAGTGCGCTTTAACGTGCATCTGTCTGTCTATGTAATATAAAGGTTAAAAAGTGAATATATTCAGTAAGTTAAAATCAGATATTGATGTGCTGCTTCAAAAATTAGTTGAGGCGAAAGCGTTGCCAGAAGGTCTCTCATTTGAAGCGGTAACGGCAGAACCGCCACGCGAAAGCTCACATGGTGATGTCTCAACTAACGCAGCTATGGTGCTTGCCAAAAAAGCAGGTAAAAACCCACGCGAATTAGCAAATTTAATCGCCCAAGAAATAAAAAAATTGCCAGATGTTGAATCGGTTGAGATTGCAGGCCCAGGCTTTATCAATATGCGCCTTAAGAGCGGCATTTGGTATGATGTCGTGCTAGAAATATTAAAAGATGGAGTAGGCTTTGGTAATTCAGATATCGGCAAAGGCCAGCGCGTGAATGTGGAATATGTTTCTGCCAACCCGACAGGGCCAATGCACATTGGCCATGCGCGCGGCGCAGTTTATGGTGATGCGCTTGCACTATTGTTACTGAAAGCTGGTTTTAACGTAACTAAAGAATATTACATTAACGATGCCGGTGCACAGATTGATGTGCTGGCCAAATCTTCATTCCTGCGTTATCGCGAGGCTCTTGGTGAAACTATTGAAATTCCAGCCGGGCTTTATCCGGGCGAATATTTGAAAGTTGTAGGTGAATCGCTCGCCCGTGAGTATGACCGCGAGTTGCTCAGTATGCCAGAAGCAAAATGGCTGCCGATAGTCCGTCAGTTTGCTGTTGATACTATGATTCTGATGATTAAAAAAGATCTGGCTGACTTGGGTATCGTGCATGATATTTTCACTTCTGAGAAAAAAATTCAGGAAAGCGGTAAAATAGAATCCTGCCTTGAGTTGTTGCGGAAAAAAGGATTGTTGTACAAAGGGATATTGGAAGCTCCTAAAGGTAAAAAGAACGAGGAATGGGAAGAGCGCGAGCAGACTCTTTTCAAGTCTACAGATTTTGGTGATGATATGGATAGGGCGCTGCAAAAATCTGATGGCAGCTACACTTATTTCTCATCTGACATTGCCTATCATCTTGATAAAATCGAACGTGGATTTAACAAAATGGTACTGATTTTAGGTGCCGACCATGGCGGTTATGTAAAACGTATGAAGGCTGCAGTTAGTGCACTCAGTGACGGCAAAGCAGAGCTGGATATAAAGTTATCGCAACTGGTTAATTTTATGGAAGACGGCCAGCCGATGAAGATGTCGAAAAGGGCAGGCACGTTCACCACTGTGCGTGATGTTATTGAAGAAGTGGGTAAAGATGTAATCCGCTTTATCATGTTAACTCGTAAAAATGATGCGGTGCTTGATTTTGATTTGAAATTAGTAAAAGAGCAATCAAAAGATAACCCGGTGTTTTATGTGCAATATGCTAACGCACGGGCTAAATCGGTGTTACGCAATGCACAAGCAGAAGCGCCTGAGGCAGTAAAGCTGTCAAAAAATATTACACGTGAACATTTGCAGCTTTTGAATTCTGAGGCTGAACTTTCAATGATTAAATTAATGGCATCGTGGCCGCGTGTGGTAGAGGCCGCTGCAATTGCAAATGAGCCACACCGTATTGCGTTTTATTTACATGATTTAGCAGCCGAGTTCCATGCGCTCTGGAATAAAGGAAAAGATGATGCTATACTGCGCTTTATTATGAAAGAAAATACGGATTTGACAGCAGCAAGGCTTGCTTTGCTAGATGCGATGACTAATGTGATAGCCTCAGGATTATTTATATTTAACATTGAACCAGTTAGGGAAATGTAATTATGAAAAACTTCAGCCGCGAAGAATTAGACAGTCGTTTACTCGAAGAGTTTGTCGAGGACGAAGAGACGGAAGAAGGGGGGGAGGCTGAAGAATCCCAGCAAAATTCCCATCGTGCCATAAAGATAATGGTTTCTTTAATCGCTGTAGCTGTTTTAAGTTTCGCAGTTTATGCTTGGCGCAGTGATAAAATAGCTATCAGCCGTAATAGCGGTGAAGAAGCCAGATTAATAAAGGCAGACACCAGCCCCTTACGTGTAAAACCTGAGGATCCGGGTGGTATGTATATAGCAAACCGCGATAAACAGGTTTATGATGCTATTTCAAGTTCTGCAGACGATGAAAAAGTTATTAACGTGTTACCTGTAGCGGAAGAGCCTGTAAGCCGCGATGCACTTTCTGCGGATCCGTTGGAACCGCCTGTTGCAATTGAGGCTACTGCTGCTCAGCCTGCAAAAGAACCAGTAAAAGAAGTTGCTGCAGCTGTCCCAACTGCGGCACCTACGCCAGCCCCAGCTCCTGTAAAAGAGGAAGTTGCCAAACCAACAGAAGTGGCTGTTGCAAAACCTAAGCAGGAAGTAGTTGTAAAACAAGAGCTTATGTCGAAAGATGTTAAGGTTGAAGCCCCAACTCCAGCTCCAGTGCAAGCTACAACAACCACAAAGCCAGCTGCTAAAAATACAAAGGCTTTGACTGTTGATGATATAAAAATGGTAAAATCTAAGGAAACTAAAACTGAAGCTGTTGAAGAAAAGAAAACAAGCAGTGCTTACAAAGTGCAGCTAGGTTCTTTCCGCTCCGAAGAGGATGTAAAAACTACCTGGGCTAAAATAAAGAAGGATCACCCTGATTTATTTAAGGGGGCGCAGTTACATACTGAAAAAGCCGATCTAGGGGAAAAGGGAGTATTTTATCGCCTGCAAGTTGGTGGTATAAAAAAAGAATCTGATGCAAGAAAAATCTGCCAGAAGTTAAATGATGCTAAACAGGGGTGTTTTGTTGTTAAAAAGTAATGCGGTCATATTTGGCCTTGAAGGAAAAGTAGTAAGCGAAGCTGAAAGAAAGTTTTTTAAAGAAGTTTCGCCGCTTGGGTTTATTTTATTTGCCCGCAACATCGAAACGCCTGATCAGGTTAAGAGCCTGGTTAGCGATTTGAAATCGATTGTTGGTTGGGAATGTCCAATTCTGATCGATCAGGAAGGCGGGCGTGTAGCGCGACTAAAGCCTCCACATTGGAGGAAGTCACCTTCGATGGAAGGTTTTGCCAGGCTTGCTTTAAAGGATTTAAAATCAGCAGAAAATGCGGTATATTTAAATTACCGCCTGATCGGGCAAGAGCTTTATAGCCTTGGTATCAATGTCGATTGTGCCCCTGTTTGCGATATATTATTTGACTGGGCGCATGATATTGTGGGTGATCGTAGTTTTGGCGGTGATGTGGAAATAGCATCTAGCCTCGCGCGAAAATGTGCAGAAGGCCTGATCGATAGCGGCGTGTTACCGATAATTAAGCATATACCAGGTCATGGGCGTGCGAAGGCCGATAGCCATGAGGATTTGCCATTGGTAGATGCATCACTGGATGAGCTTAAACGAACTGATTTTAAAGTGTTTGAAAACCTGTCTGACATGCCTTGGGCGATGACAGCGCATATTTTATACACTGCAATAGACGATAAAAAACCTGCAACGCTTTCAGATAAGGCAATAAAATTGATCCGTGATGATATTGGTTTTGACGGCCTCCTTATCTCCGATGATTTGTCGATGAAGGCACTAAAGGGAACTTTTGCCAGCCGTACTCGTGATTCATTAGCGGCAGGCTGTGATGTGGTGTTGCATTGCAACGGTAAAATGGAAGAGATGAGCGAGATTGCCGAAAATGTATCTGCTCTTTCGAAGTATGCAGCAAGGCGTGTAGAAAAAAGTATGGCTTTGTTAAAATTCCCCGAAGCGATAGACTTTGCTGAAGTGGAGAAAGAAGTAGCGGAGATGGTGGGGTAAGCGCTAGAACTCTGCTCATAAATTTGCATTAAGTATTGTAGTTAAATTAATTTAGGAGGTGCGTCTTGGTGGCTCCTTCTCTCGTGGGGAGAAGGATGGGATGAGGGGGCGGTGAATTATCAATAAGTTTACTGGTTCAATGTGAAACTTTTCGCCCCCTCACCCTAACCCTCTCCCCACGGGGGAGGGGACTTCCTTGTAGCACCCTTATTTTCTATAGTTCTTACATTAGTAACTAGACAAAAAACAGGAGTAAACGAAATGCTTAGTATATGGCACTTATTATTAGTAGTAGTTGTGGTGTTTATTTTATTTGGTGCAGGAAAGTTGCCAACCGTTATGGGTGACTTGGGCAAAGGCGTAAAAAACCTTCGCGATGGTTTAAAAGGCGAAGACAAAGACGAAGAAAAGAAATTGGAAGAGAAGAAGTAGTCTCAAACAAGGATGTCGCATATAGTGGCGAGTGACGAAGCAATTCAGACTTTTACTACTCTACAGCAGCTCGGATGGCAGCAGCGGCGGCCAGAACCCCAACTGGCAGCATAAAGAATAATATGCCGAGTAAGAGAAGGTTATTCGATACAGCACCAAAAATTAAAACAGGGATATATAGCGGCAAAACAATTATACCGATTAATCCCCCGCCTTTTTTAAGGCCAAGTGTTAGTGCTGCAGCAAGAGTGCTTATAACACATAAAGTTGGGGTGCCGATCAATAGGCTGATAAGTAA
Organism: Rickettsiaceae bacterium; assembly: GCA_021323415.1. GTDB lineage: Bacteria > Pseudomonadota > Alphaproteobacteria > Rickettsiales > UBA6187 > JAJONM01. The sequence goes on along the minus strand of JAJONM010000061.1, from coordinate 4,877 downwards.
ACGAGGTATCTGGTTCTCAATATTAAATAATATGGTAAGTAACGGCGTAACCACTATTAACGGCAGGCCACAAGTCAGCCAATTTGAAAATATACGTGATAATACAAGAACTTCCGGCAGCACTCCTTGCAATAGTATATTGGCAAGGGTGCCATCTTCATAATCTTCATCGAAAATAAAAGCTATAACAAGCATTGAGGCAAGCAGAGCGCAAACCCAAATTACCCCAGCACCTATACTCATTAGAACAGTGTTTTCTGAACCAATCGCAAATGGAAATAATGCAGCAGAGATAATAAAAAATACCAATAGGTTTATTGTAGCGCCGCCACGCGTACAGGCTAACTTTAAATCATTTTTAACTATAGTAAAAAATGCATTACTCATGGAGCAAAGTCCTCCAGGTTCAGCTCTAAGGCATGTTCAATATGGACTTTATCATGCATAGCAATAATCACTGAACCGCCTTGTTCGCAGCGAGTATTTATAATGCTGGCAAGGCGTAGTTTAGTATCTTCATCAAGGTTGGTAAATGGTTCATCTAGTAACCATATCTCTGAGCGGCAGGTCAATAAACGCGCTAAAGCTACCTTTTTTTGCCAACCTACGGATAATTTCCCGCAAGGAGTATCGGCATACGGAGTAAGGCCAAAAAATGACATCGCGGCATCAACACGGCCATCTGAACCGCGCAATTCAACCCAAAAATCAAGGTTTTCTTTTACAGTAAGCTGCGGCTTTATGGCATTCTTATGTCCTATGTAATTTATAATGCTACAATATTCTTCCCAGTGTTTACCATTGACCTTCTGATTTGCATAAAGAATTTCACCAGCACTTGGCTTGGCAAGGCCAGAAATAATATTTAGCAAGCTAGTTTTACCAGCGCCGTTAGAGCCGCGGATTACAAGGGCGCAGCGGTCACCAATGGTAAAGCCCACATTCTTAAACAGCACCCGACCTGCCTTCGAACATTCTATATTACTTAATGTAATCATCTTCTTTTTATGAATAATATGTCATTATACTAAACTATCTAAACTAAGTTTTACATGTTGCATAGTATAAAAAACTTGTAAATTTAGCCATTTTTATGCTAAAGGATATGCAAATAAAAATATTAATAAATTAACAAAGGTAGCCAGCATGTCTAAAGGTCAAGTTTATTATAAAATCACTTTAGGTGAATTTTCAGATAAAAGTGAAAATTCTAAGCTTGCTAAACTACCAGAGCAATTTAAAGTAGCATCGAGCTATAACGCACTTGATTTAACGGCTGTAAGTGCAAGCTCTGCTGATTTAAAAAGCATTATAGATAATAAATACCTCGATAAATGCCCTGCACTATCTAGCATAAAGTTAGATAAAAACAGGATAGATTATCAGGGGGCTAAATATTTTCTTGAGAACATGCCTTCTTCTATTACAGAAGTTACTTTTGCTGGCAACCAGCAAATTAAAAAAGAAGAAATGCCATTATTAGATAAGCAACAAGCAGACAGAAAACTATTCTTGCAAGACCTGCAAAAGGCTGAACTTGCGAAAAAAGGAATAATTAAAATTACAAAAGATGAATATTTGGCAACAAATGGAGCTATATTTGCAGAAGTTGCTGGCAGCTTTAAAGAGGGCTCTCATTTTCATACACTTGATTTATCATCTATAGAATTTGGGGATGTAGATATAAAGAACATTTTTGATAAAAAATTCTTGAATAACTATCCATCGTTGCACAACATAAATTTGAACAAAAACAAATTTACTGATTTAAGTCTTGGTACTTTGATTGATTATGTAAAATCAAATCCTAACATAAAATCTGTGTCTGTAATTGGGAACTCTGTTTCTAATTCAAAGGTAGGAGAATTAACGGAAGCATTATTTAAAAATAACAAGACACCTAGTGGTAAACAAAATAATGGCTACACGCCTCGTCGCGCACATACTTTAAACACAAGTCCAAAAAACAGCACGCCTGATAGTGCGACTGACAGAAGAAATAAATCTATGCATAACTTTAGAATTACTCAAAAGGGAGAGCTTAGTCCAAAAACTGAACAAAAAGGAGATTTTAGTCCATATCTGCCTAGAGTAACGTCTGGGAATGGTGCTTTGGCTGCTGCCGCAAGCGCCAACGGGAATGCCACCCCTAATATAGTAATTACAGATGAGGATAGAAGTACGTTTATGAAAGAAGGGCATGGTGTATCAAGTGCTCAAATTTTAGATTATAGCGATCATTCAGCTGATGATTTACTTGCAGGCCTTGGAGTTACTGACATAGAGGCACTTACCAATGCGGCCCATGATGAGATTAATGCACACCATTGGCATACAGTAGCAGATATTGATAACCTTACAGATGATCAATTACTTGGTGGTTTTTCTCCTGCCACAAATACTGTAATTACCAGTATGAGAGAGAAAATAGGAATAAAACCAACAAAATCCATTAGGCAGCTTCTAGAAAATATCATTGAAGGAAAAGAGCCTGAAGCTGCACAGCCAAAATATGATTTTAAACATAAAGATTTAAAAATCGAAGATCTTAAGAACAAACCTGCTGAAGGCCGAAAAGAATTATTAACAAAGCTATCCAACTATTTAGCAGATGAGCATTGCATTACTGAATCGTTATCTATCATATCGCAGGGCCTAAAAGATAATGAATTAAAGATACTAAACGAAGGACTAAGCAAAAACAAATCGCTAACAAAAATTGATTTGCGTGGAAACTTACTTGGTAAAAGCGAAATTAGCTCAAAGCGCGGGACTGAAACTGTTATAACACAAAATGATTCAATTTCTTTATTTGCAAAAGCAATAGGCAAAAACAAATCATGCAAAGTTTCCGAAATTGAGTTGTCGAATAATTTCCTCCAGCAGCCAGATGTGGATAGATTAACTGCAATGGCAGTGCTTTCACCATCTTTGAAAGAAATTCATATAAATGGTATTTATACCGAATTAGATACATCCGCTTTAGATGAAGTGTTTAAATATAGAAATACAATTGTTGAGCAGGCAAAAAAGATTGAACAAGCAACAAAAAATATCAAAGAGCATGCAACAACAATTGCTGAGTTAAAAAATGGCATGGCAAAACTACAATTTGATTCAGAAAAGAAGGAGCCTCAAGCACAGCAGAAAATTGCCGCAGAAAAAGAAGTAACCCCAGTACAAACAAATGGTCACAAAGCTATTAAAAAAAGAAAATTAAAAGTAGAGGATAGAGCTTCTTCAAACAGAGAGAATAGGTTAGCAGCAGATGAAGATATTCCTGCACCAACGCCAAAGAGTGTAGATAAATCTCATGATTCTAGTGAATCTACTATATGGAGAAACAAGGTTAAAGCGGAGCAGTCGTCTACTGTAGTATCTAAATCAGTGGCAGATAATCAATCAGTGCCAGATAATGATTCGAAGCAAATTAATAAGAAAACTCATCCGTTCGTCACTCCATTTTTTTATAACAATGTGTTATCGGAAAATGAAAAATTTAAATTAAAATTTAAGGAATTTGCAAAAAGTATTAAAAAGGGATTCCCTGTTGAAGAGCAGCACAAAATCTACACTGACCTAAAGAAAATTATTAATGATGCCGGGGCTACAAAATTCAACTATATTAAGGGATTTGAATCATCCGGGAGCAAAATTACAAAAATATCGTTTAAAAACTCCGATCACACAATACTGATTAACAGTAAGATGAATCCTGATGGAACCGAACTATCTAAGCTAACGATAAAAACTACGACAGGAGAGTTAACTGATATTGGGAATCCAGTAATAATTATTTTAGGTCTGCCAGATACTATTAATGGCATAAATGGTATGATTGTATCTATAGGAAGCGACGTCAATATTTTCCCAAAAGTGAAAAAATTGGAATGGAAAGTAGATACACTTAACCATGCAGATAAAATATTGTTGGAAAAAGACCAGAAAAAAATTAGAGATTAATTTAGCCATTAAGCGAAATGCGTATGCGAGGTCGACAAATACTCAAACCAAATCCCATTATTTGGGTAATTTAACCCATTTTTGGGGGCATATTCAACGTCTATCCGACTAACAAATATATTTTGCAGGTGGACACTAGTGCTGTATCTGTTGACTCTGCTCTGTTTAAGGTAAACCTAATTTCAAATGAAACTATATAAGTGGTTTTTGATAACAAACAGCTTGTCACCTAATTAATTATCAATGATGATGGGGGCATGAAAAACTTATTCTATATTTTATTGCTATTGCTTATTTCTTGTGCTCCATCTCACAAGGTAAACCAGTACGACTGGGCAAGCGCAAAGATACCTACATCTAACAGTTCGCAAGTGTATGGTAGTTATGCCGCCGGATGTATGGATGGAGCCGCTCCTTTACCTTTTAAGGGCGAGGGGTATGAAGTGGTAAATGGTGCGCGCAATAGGTTTTACGGCCAGCCAGCAATGGTAAATTTCCTGCAGAAATACTCATTAGAAAATTACAGGCAAAATGGACAAAAGTTGTACATAAGCGATATAGCACAGCCGCGCGGAGGCCCGATTATACATGGACATGGCAGTCACCAAGTTGGGTTGGATGTAGATATATGGTATGGTAGGGAAGGTGAGCTGCCAGTTGATTTGGTAAATAAAGGTAGGACTTCTATTGATCAAAGCCAGTGGCAAAAATTTGATGTTGGCATATTAAAGAATGCAGCCGGTTTTGCTGAGGTAGAGCGGATATTTGTCGATCCTTATATTAAAAAGCAGTTATGTGCAGAGCACAAAGGTGAGGCGTGGCTTAATAAATTAAGGCCATGGCGTTACCATAGTGATCATTTCCATATTCGGTTAGCATGCCCTAAGGGTGATAGGACGTGTGTGTCTCAGGCT
>JAJONM010000131.1 GCA_021323415.1 Rickettsiaceae bacterium | reverse complement strand
ATCCACATCTTTGGCTGCTCCTAGATAAGCGATGCCGCCGGCATTAATGTTGAGGTCATTGGTAGCATTTAGGTTTGAAGCTACAACAACTGTGTTAGCACCGGAGTAATATTAACATTATTGCCGCTGATATTTGATGTAACGTTAGTTACTGTCTGGCTTTCATGCTTAGAGTTTTTATCACTGCCAAACCCAAGTGCGCCGGCACTATCAAACCCTTTGGCCAAGGCTGATGCCTTCTTTTTCGTTTCGCGGTAGTGGTATTCGGAGTCTTGCACTGATGCGATATTTACGTCACCGGTTGTGCTTAAGTTTGCATCGCCAGTTGCGGTAAGGTTTGAGCCGGTGATGTTGATGTTGGCCAGTGGTAAACTTGCCTGTGCTATGGAGGAGCAAAACAAAAGGCAGGAAAGAAGAAAGGAGATAAACCGCATTAAAGCCCACAACCTATTTTGTTATTGTATTAGATTAACTCGCTGAGGGTTTTAAATTTTATTTAAAAATTAATGTCTTCATAATTTTTTCCAGAATATTTTCTGTTTCTTTACTAGGTATTGACTCCATACTACGTATGGAAACAGCAATATCTATTAAATCGTCATGATATTTAGGATGTTTGCAAGTATATCCAATCATCGTCATTTCTGAATTGTAATGCTTTTTATCAAGTCCTTTGAAATCGCGATATATGCAAACGGTTCCCATAATTTTTTTTACAAGAAATAGGTGATTTTTAACATTAACTCTATCCATACCTTGAGCGGCATCACTAATTGCAATTTCTTTTTCAACAGCCTTCTTAAAAGATTCCTCTGATTCTATAGAATTCAAACCGGTTATTGCTTTTACGCCATCGCTATTTTGCAACATTACACTAACAATATAACTTTTTTCAATCGCAGGCTTGTCTTTTTGCTTTACTAATATTGCGCCAAATTTTCCTCCAGTACCATTATCGTAACTACCCAGATAATACCATCCTTTTGGTTCAGGTGGTAATATAGAGAAATTTCCATAAGTTAGTCTTGTTTTAACTTCGGTCATGCGATTAGCACATGAGGTTGTTAATGTTAATAAAATACAAAATATTATAAAATATAAAATTCTTTTAGGCATTGTTTTCTCTTACTTTAAAGTTTAAATCCCACAATCAATCTTCTGATTATAATATTCTATCAATTCACTAAGAGTTCTAAATTTTTGGTGTGTTGCATTGTAGAAATATTTGTAACCAATACCATTAGGGGCGTATTTTGGATTTGGAATAATTTTTTTATTATAATCCTCTTGCATTTTTCTTAAATAAAAACATGCCGATCTTTTATCGCCTTTTTTATCATACACTTCTGTAAGAGCAGTATATACATCTGTAGAAAATGGAACTGGATAACTTTCATAAAACCCTAGTGATTCTTTAAGGTATTTAATAGAATTATCAAGGCTATAATACTTACTATCGTTGTTAGGATTTCTACAAAAAGTTCCCAAGCGATATTTAGCAAAAGCTATATTTCTAGCATCACCACTTTCTTCTGCCATTTTTAAAGCTGTACTATATCTTTCATGAGCAACAAAGAAGCGGTTATCTTTCTCCATGTCAAATCCTTGCCCCATAATAGTTCTAAAGTCATTTGTATTCCAATAACCAACTGCAGAACAACCACCTAATATAAAAAATACCAATATAATAATATTATTTAGTCGCATTTGGGGCTCCATAAATTACATCCTTAGCAATATTTGTAGTATTTTGTTCATAATTTGGAATGTCCAATATGGTCCCAAACATACCATAAGTATTGTACATAAATACTGACGGTATTGTCACGGCTTTTGTTCCAGCATCTGTTGCTCCAATTTTGACTATGTAAGGATCGTGTAATTGTGTATCAGACCTAACTGTAGGCATAACCTGGTTCAAAAATATAAGTATAGGATTGGCTTTTGTATTTGAAACTAAACTTGCCGGAAATTGCGGAATAATAGGATCCTTAGTGCTAGTATCCACATCAAAATCCGCACCTGTCTCCGAAGGAGTCAGTCCCATTCCTGGCCATATATTTGGAGCAGGGCTGTCACCATTATATTCATCAATCCACCCACTCGCATAAACCGGAGAGAACCCAGTTAGCGTATCCCCCACAACAGTTGCAGAAGTTCCAAGTAACTGGCCGTAGGCATTAAACACTTCTCCGGTAGCTGGGTTGTAGTAAGCAGGGGTGATGTTTTGTGCAATAGTTTCGCCTAAATTAGCTGCGTTTCCAACATTATTCGCGCCGTAAATTTCTTTCACACTGCCACCTGTAGAAGCAATAATAGAGGCAGCAATCAAACCGCCAATATCATTGGAGATGCCAACTTTTCCAGCTAGCGCTCCACTTGTTGATGCAAGTGCGCCACTACCGCAATTGCCAGTAGTGGCCGCTCCCATAGCGCAACCTAGGGCGGCATATGAAGCTGTTCCAAGCGCTGTATTTAAACCAGAGTCTGCAAATGCTCCGGAAGTGACGCCAATCTGCTCAGAAATTCCTGCGCCAGCTATATCAACAGCCGCATATTTTAAATAACCAATAGATGATTCAATAAAATCATCGCTATAAACAATGCCTTTTACTCCAGCTTTTACCAGCGCATCAGCCGTGGCATTCTGCGCTGCTGCAACAATCCCGCCATTAGGATTGATTGAACCTGCTGTAAGGCCAGCCGTTACCACAGAGAATGCCAAGTTCTTCACAGTTTCATCACT
>JAJONM010000130.1 GCA_021323415.1 Rickettsiaceae bacterium | reverse complement strand
GGAAAAACTTCTTCATACTTATTATCTGAAAGGGATACAAGACAAACTGAGCTTATTGGCCTTCAAGTAGCACCAGATACAGAAAATAAACATTCAACTAAAATTATTTCTAAAAAAACAAAAGATTTATCTTCTTTTTCAACCATCTTCCCTGATAGACATTTAGGGGCAAAAACATTTGTTGATAGTACGGATAAAAAGGACAGAAGCCGGGATATTTAATCTTGGTTTCTGCTGTTTAAATCTAAATTTAATATGACAATGCAAGAAAATGTATAACTCCCCTTTTAGAGGCAATGTTACTTAATATTGAAATCCGGCTATTATAACATCGCCTTCAATACATCATTATCTTTGTTTTTATCGAAGAACCTATGTTTAATTGCACCTGCCGCATGGAATAATACCAGCACAAGAAGTGAATATGCCAGATATTCATGCATCATATTAGCAAAGCCGCTAGCTTCCTTGTTGTCGGCAAAAACTTTAGGCAAATCTATACCGAACCAGCTTACGCCACGCCCACCCATATTCGACATTGCATATCCGAAAACTGGAATTGCAAACATAAGGATGTATATAACAAATTGAACAGAACGCGCGATGGAACGTATAAAAGCTGGTATGCCCGCCGGAAGCATTGGAACTTTTGTAGTTAAACGGATTATTACCCTGATTACTACTAAGAATAAAATAGTTACACCAAAAGATTTGTGATAAAAATAAAGCGTACCACGCATTGGGTCAGCTTTATCAAGCTCAGTCATGCGCCAGCCAACAGCGATTAACATTAAAATCATAAAGGCCATCAGCCAATGGAGAATACGAATAGTAATATGGTATTTTTCTGTAGTTTGCGGCATAGCAACTCCGTTTATGAAATATGAGTTATTTATACTCATATAATTAATAAAATTTGGCAAGTCGATAGTAAATTAGGAAGGGGCACCCACCCTTCCCGAGTTTTATAAACTACTTAGTCTTAAACACCGCTGTATCAGTTACTGCCCTCAGGAACAGGTTTGCAGCTGTTATAGCAACACCGTATATCGACATACCATGTGTTCCTAGTACGTCAGTGAAATCAGCCGCCTGTAAAACAGGTATTATAGCTGCTAACAGGTTAAATCCTATTGTTTTAAATCCTTTCATTTTTAAGTCTCCTTTTAAAGTTAAAGCAGCGCAAAGCGCAAAAGTACAAAAGCGCAAAAGTAAGGCGTTGCTTGTATCATCCCTGCCTACACTTTTGCGCCTGTGCGCTATTTAGCTTTTGCGCTTGGTTACTTCCTATCCGCAATTTTCGTCACGCTCTGGTCTATTCGGTTGACCGCATCTTTCAGCCCATCGAGCTGGGTTTCGACACGCACCAGACGTTCCAGAACAAGATTATTATCACGGGTGGAAATTTCGAGCGCCGCTACGCGTGAATCAATTTTTGCGGCATACCATATGCCTGCAAGAAGATTCGCCAACAGCGCAAAAAGCATTGCTATTGGCACTCTCTTATCGAGATGCCATTTGTTTGAAGGTGTCATGATTTTCTTCCTGTTAATTCATAAATTCAACAATCATGCCGTTCTGAGTGATGTCATCATTAGAGGTGGCAGTGCCGGTGAATTTAAGGATAATGCCAGCACCATCATCTTTTGATAAAGCTCCCTGCTCGCGCACCGCAACATCTACTGCTGTTGCAGAAAGGCGGATAAATTCCGAAAAATAAGATTGTGTATCTGCGCCTGATGAGACGAGGAAAAACTCGCATCGCCATACACCAGCTGCACTGGCCAGTAATGACGCACTATTGATTTGCGTACCGCCAATATAGGCTTTTACAGTTTTTGAATTTCCGTTATTTGCGCCAGTCCCCCACGCAAATACCCGCACCAGCTTACCAGCAGCAGAGAGGCTGTTGGCAGGCAGGGTGTAGCTCATTAAATCATCCTCACCTGCGCCGACATTGCCAACGGGAGTATATTGAACATTTATCGCACCAGCCATAGATATGGTGGCACTGCCTGAACCTGCTACAATGCCACTTATAGCACCGCCTGTGATATTAACATTCTGCTTGAAGTCAATATTGCCAGTTGATTTATCAACTACATATGATTGATGCCAGCTGGAGCCATCACTGGATACTTTCACCTGAAAATCATCATCACCAACAAGGCCAAACTCGGCGCGGCCAGAATATCCGCTCTGGAACAAGTGTGATGCCGTATCGGCTGCTGCATCTTTATTCACTTTTACCCGTGAATCATCACCGTCATTATCAAATAATACAGCATCGCTTTTTACTGTAAGTTTATTAGTTGCATCAGATGCTGTGTTTATTCCTACTTGCGCAATGTTATCGATTTTATCCTGATTAACGAAATTAGCTCCGTCATATTGCAAGATGTCATAGTTAGCAGGCGTGGTTATATCAACATCGGAAAGGTCATCAAGGCTTGCTGCTCCACCACCGCCGCCTGAAGTAGACCATGCCGCACCATCCCATGTATAATGCAGATCTTCATCATTAACCCAAATGGTCATGCCTTCATTGGGGATAATGAATTTCCAGCCGCTTTGGTAATAGGCAATTTCATCATCGTAACCACTCCAATCACCCGTTGGAGAGCCGCCGATTATATATAAATCACCCTCTGCCGGAGAACCGGGAGGCGTATTGATCGCCCTATCACTTGCACCACGATTTAGCAGAGCATCGATTGTGGCGATGGCAGTGTTTACAGTAACTTCCTTTTGCGCCTGATTGCTGGCAACAAG
>JAJONM010000060.1 GCA_021323415.1 Rickettsiaceae bacterium | reverse complement strand
GTCGCGCTCATTTGTTTCGAGATAATGTGTAAGTGGATTATATTGAAAAACCATAGGAACACGGGCGTCGCCATCTAAAATATCAGCGCGCAGGTCTTTGTTTTGATTAAGTAAATGACGTATCGCTATCGATTCCGGCGTTTCAGTCGCAATACCCATTTCTAAATCGGAAGCGCCATATCCACTAATACAGCTTTTAAAAGATTTTAATATATATTGCCTCAAATCTTCGCTCATGCCTTCGCCGCCGACAAAAGAGTGAAGCTGATAATTTTGGATAGGAAATTTACGCTCTATGGCAGTATCTATTATGAGTTTTAGAAACGGAGGATAACCACAAATAATATAAGCATATTTAGGCCCAAAAAATTCTAGTGTATGAAGAATCTTATCCAAATCAGGTCCTGTAGACTTTACAACGCTAACTTGAGAAAGTGCCTCACCCATATTAACGCCTGTCGCCCAAGCACCCATACTAAACGCATTAATAGCAATTAACGTGTCCTTCCTGTCACTAACAAACCATTCGACCACTCTGGCAACAAGATTCTGAGTTCTGAGTCTCTCCTTCTTGCCCCGAACCCAATTGTAAGGAGTTCCAGTAGAACCTGACGATTCGTCAATAAGTACGCCCGATGATAAGAATGAACCATTTAAGCATCTTTGCTCTGTCGGGTATGCGCGCACATAAGAATTCTTATCCATGACTGGCAAGTCTTCAAATGCCACATCAGCATTATTCAATTTATTTTTGGTTAGGAAGTTGCTATAGGCCGGTACATATTTGTATGCCCTTAACGCAGCTTGGCCAGCTCTTTTTCTTCCGTAGTATAGTAGGCTTTGCTCATTAAAAGAATGTAGCAAATATCTAAAACGGCGCTGATTGCTTAACGCGTAGCTTTCGACGGTTTCAATGCACTGAGTGCATAACTCTTTCCAATATGGAAACATAGCAATCCTTTCCCTATTATTAAGTTTGGAATTATAACCACAAAAGAATGAATTAACCAGTCCCCCGAATATTGCTACCTATATATAACACGCCGGAAAATCTCTGCATAGACAAGTAAGGATTACAGCAGTATTAATGTAGTAGAAAAAATATTGTACAGAACCTCTGACAAGTCAAATATGATTACAATCGAACAGGTTAACACCAAACTACTGCGAAAATCATTTATTGATTGTGCTGTTGGTATATATGGCACAGATACATCATGGGTCAGACCATTAAATTTGGTTATTGCTGATGCGATAAATTTTAAGAGCAATCCATTTTATCTAAATGGGATAGGTCAGGCTTTTTTAGCAAAAAAAGGCGAGCGGTATGTAGGGCGGATTTTAGCCCATATCTCAAACCGCCATCAAAATTTACACAAAGAGCCGGTTTGTTACTTTGGTTTGTTTGAGTGCATTGACGATCCTGAAGTTGCAAAAGCCTTATTTGAAGCTGCTGAAAACTTTGCAATAGAAAATGCGTGTAATATTGTACGTGGCCCATTTAATATTACGGCAGCCCAATCAATCGGTATTGTGACCAATGGTTTCAATAATATACCAGCTATCGATATGGAGTATACACCCGAGTGGTATCCGGCTTTATTAGAAGAAAATGGTTATAAAGTTTGTCTAACTATGAATACATGGCAAAATAATGAAATTATTAAACTATACAATAGCGAAATAGAAAATGATAATTGTTCAACTGCCGACAATATGAATATTACTTTAAGGCATCTTGATTTTTGGAACAGATCTGATGACCTTCAAAATGCCAGAGAACTAGTAAATGGTGCATTTCTTGGTAATTGGAATTTCGTTCCCATTACTAAAGAAGAGTGGAAATTACAAGTTGGCGCTTTAATTCCATTTTTAGATCCCGAACTAATTATTATTGCAGAATGCCAAGGAATACCAATTGGAGTAACATTTGCCGTGCCTGATTATAATAAAGTTTTACGTTTTGTTAACGGTAATATTTTTCATCCGGCTATATTAACTTTACTAAAAACGAATAGATTAAAAAGTGCAGTAATTATTTTGTTTGCCGTCCGAAAACAATTTCAGAATATGGGTATAAGCCGCATGATAAATAATAAACTTATCCAAACATTACAAAGAAAAAAATATGATAGCTTGTCTATTACCTGGATAGCTGAGGAGAATATAAGCAGCCAAGCGCGAGCAAAAAAATTGGGTATGAAACCACTGCATAAACTTGCAATGTTTGAAAAGAAACTATAGGGCATCATGAATAATTTATTTGCACATATTCTAGATGCAGCAGGGCGAGCCCCATCGGCACATAATACCCAGCCTTGGTTACTTAAAAGCCTTGAAAACGGTGTTGAAATTTGGCTGTCCGAACCCAGAACTCTTCCCGCAGTAGATGCTTCATATGCTGATATTTTACATGGTATTGGCACATGTTTAGAGAATATCAAAATAACCCTTGAAACTTTAGGATACCAAGTAAGCTATACAACATCACAGAAAGTTGTCTTCGATGCCCCTATGGTAATTGTGAACTGGAAGCAAAATAACGATACCTCGCAAGAAACAAATTTATATCAAATGATTCCTGTCAGACGCACATCCAGGCTACCTTATGAAGATAAAAATATTCCTGATTCGATATTAAATGAGTTGCAATCATTATGTTCTGCTACCACAAAACTTTACATTATAACGGATGAAACTAAAATTCGCACTATTCGAGGATTGGTAAAAGATGCGACACTTATGCAATTTGAAGATTATGATGTGAGTAGAGAATTATATAAATGGTTGAGGTTTTCTAAAAAAGATTCCGGATGGTACCGCGATGGATTAAATGCAGAGTGTCTATCACTAAACAAATTTGAAAGCCTGGCAACGAGATACCTTTTACTTCCAAAAGTATTAAATTGGCTTAGTCGCCTACATTTGCATAAAATCATTTTTTCAGATGTGGATCAACATGCACCCAAAACTAGTACCATATGTTTATTAACTACAAATGTTAGCAACATTGCCGATAGGATAGAAGCTGGCATGACCCTGCAAAGAATCTGGTTAACCGCAACCAAGCATGGTTTAGTTACTCACCCGCTAAGTGCTGCTGTCGACATAGAGCAGACTTGCAAGAAGGTTAAAACAGAATTTGGAGTATCGGCAGAAGAGGTGCATGTAAATTTATTTAGGCTCGGTTATTCGAAAGATTGTGCTCGTAGCCATAGGTTGCCAAGTGATGAGATAGTATTGTAAATTGCTAACTAACATCAAATATATTAAAAAACTTTCTTTTATAAAAAGGTTTTATCTTACTACAATATTCTTGTACGCCACTTCTGTCATGAAAATTAACTTGCAAAAAATCCACAGGCGGGTTCGGTATCCTAACTTTTTCTATAACAATACCTGATTCCGCAGAAATTTTATCCCATTCGCCAGTTACTTCTAATGCTATTAGGGTATGAGGCTGTTCATCTCTGCCTGTATTATGGAAATGAACTAGATAAGCCTTCTTAACTTGCTTCTTATGCTTATATAATCTTGAAAGAGCATCTACTAGTTCATAAGGATAATTTGCAGGTTGACCCATCAAAACTTTAGTTTCTTTTTCTATAGTATAACGTTCCCTAGGTTGCCAAATAGAACCATCAACAATTGACTGCACTTCATTGCTTGTAAATTCCTTTCCATAAGCAGCATTAGGATTTAGGAATATTGCAGCGCCATTTGTAATTTTAAGAAATTCCAGTGCATTTATTGCTACATATCCGACCTTATCAGTTATATAAAATTGTAACATTTGCAACGAAGAAAAAACAGGGATATATATATTTTCATTAATTCTTACATTCTGAATTTCCAGTTTATGCTCTTGTTCAAGTACTATCTTTCCTTCTGCGGCAGGTAATTTATTTTGCTGAATAAGGAATATTTCAGATTCGCAGAAATCTCTATAAAATTGAGGTCTAAAAACGGGATCCTGAGAAGCCTTTACTAAAGAATGCTCTAATTTATTTTGTGGTTCGAATTGCATCTCATCATCGCCTTTATAAACTATTAGACTGTAATTTCTCAAATTCTATGGTGTAATGATCTAAACGCTGTTTCCAAGGTATTAAATTCATTTTATATAACGACTTTAGAAGTGCCTCACCTTTTTCTGGCTGGTTTGTTTCAACATAAAGCTGCAAAAGATTAAAACCAGAAGGTAAGCCATGCTTGTCGGCAGAATAAATAGGTTCTATTAGCTCTATGGCTTCTTTAAGAAAACCTCTTTTACCTAATTCTCCCGAAATTTCCTGAATTGCCCTAGCATCACTGGATATAGATAACACATATTTAAAATTATCAAGTGCCTCTTTCAACTCATTATTTTTCAACGCTAAAATACCTAGTAGCAATTGAGGAAACCAACTTCCTTGTACACTGGCAATTTTCTCAAGGGATTCTTTATAAGACTCCTCACCATCTTTTTCTAGGTGTACCGCAGCCCACCACCTAACAGAGTTGTCCTGATTAGGGTCAATATGCAGCGCCTTTTCAAGTATCTCAAGTTGCTGCTCCCCATTATCATCAAATGTTTTTGCGTAATTAGTTAGAATCGTACCACTTGGTTTATATTTTTTGATGTATTTTTCAAATAATTTACGTGCTTTCTTTTTTCTATCAGTTTTCATGAATACGATACCCAGCATCGTATATCCACGCTCAATATTTTGATCAATTTTTAACAGCCGTTCAGCAGCTTTCTCTACATCCTGAAAGAATTCGTCTTTAAACCCGCAATAAATAGCATCGTACAGTTTGTCCGGATTATCCCATGCCTGTTTAATAATACCAGGAAGTACTTTTACCCTCCATGTCTCTTTAGTTATCTGCATGGGATTTCCTTGCGCATCATAGACATTTATTAATTGTTCAGACATGGTCACCTTATTGGCTTTATTCAAAAGAGTGGTATTCCCTGGCGGTTATAGCATAAAATCTCTATACAAGGAAGGTATTCGTGTAACGAATTTGTACAAATAACCTGATTTTTATGACAATAATTAAGCCATTGTGCTAATACTCATCAAGCTTTACTAAAATATGGATAAATTATGTTTTGGCCTTTTAAAAAGAATTCCAACAAAGAAACATCTACAATCACTAAAATAGATAATTCTATAATCGCTGATAAAATTCTTAATGAACTTATTGTTAGATATAAAGATGAAAGAGGTGTGCATACAGAAACGCTGCTAAGCTGTTTAGGAGCTCTTGCAGGATTTGGATGCCAAATTGCAATACGCAACGGTTTAATTAAAACTGGTCAATATACTGAAGACACGGCATTTGTAGTCGTAAAAACAAAAGATGAAGAAAAATATTTTTTTGGTGATATGCTGAATCAGCCATTATTAGAGGCAAAAACTTCAGTATGGTCAATGGTTGCGGGTGCCGCGCAAAGTGTCGGCTCAAATAAGCTTCCTGATATTTGTGAAATAGCCCAATATGTAGCGAGTAGTGTAGGATCTGATAATTTTGGCAAGCTTCGCGTTATAGAGGAGCACCAGCCACAGGAACAACCTATAGAAAGTCTTAAGAAACATTGGCCATCCATGTACACGCAAATAAATAGTTATAATGCCGACCAGCTATTTCTTGGTTGGCACTTTGGTCTTGCTGCACAAAAATTAATTGTAATGACTAAAGATGTTCTAGATCCTGACTTGGCTGTTAAAATAGTAATGGAATCTGCTGTGGCTATGGCAAAAATAGACCCCAAAATTATTGGATTTACAGATTATTATTAAAGTGTGCTTTAAACAGATGATTGCTCTAGAAGAAACGCAACATTAATTATGTTGAAAAGATTAAAAGAGGTTTTTCCAAAAAACAACCTGAAGTCCGCCAAAAATCCATATGCTTTTTCCCTCAGATTTTCGCAGGTTTACGCAGCGACTTTATCCCTCTTTAGTACACCAGCAGTACACGGAGCTATTTATGCCAAAAATATGCGTTTTTGGTATTTAGGTAAGTATTTGAAATATAAAAGGAAAATTGGTTGCGGGGGCTGGATTTGAACCAACGACCTTCAGGTTATGAGCCTGACGAGCTACCGGGCTGCTCCACCCCGCGTCAATGAAAGAGAATGCTTTATATAGACAGATAAACAATAAAGCAAGGGTTTATTTTATTACATTTTGACGCAAATACAAGATTATATTAATGTCATTATTATCCCGGCGATAAGTGGGATGGATAAGTTATCATCTATCAATAACTTACGGGAGAGTAACTCTGCCAGCAATGCCGCAAATACTGACAAATAAGCGCTAAAATAAAAGGTTTCCGGCGGTTCTGTTAAGTGGCCGATTACATATACTACGATAAAACCAGAAGTAATAAATGCTATGCATCCTTCCAGGCTTTTTCCATCCCCTATTTTAGTACGGCCATATTTGCGACCAACTAAAGCTGCGGCTGTATCGCAAATCAGCATTATAGAAAGTGCGGTTACAGCAATTACTTTACTAAAAAATATTACACAAAACAATGCGGCAACTATAACATATGTCGCTCCAGTTATCTTCGTAAACCCTTTTTTGCCTTCATGTTCACGCAATATATCCTTAAAGAAGCGGTCAAATAGTTTTGAAAATTTTGATGGGTAACTGCGTAGCAGTTCAATGGAGAAAATTAGCGGCAATAATATAGCAAATAAAATAACAGAAAAACTATCTGGCAAAAACCATATTGCTAGAGGCATCCATAGCGAACTTAGGTGGATTAGCTTACGTTGGACTTCTTTTTTATAAGGGATGTTGTTCAAAGCTGTTACCTAAAATTATCTATAAGAAACAAATACTTTTTGAGGGGAGGAAAGTAAAGTACAATCTATCGGAAATAAAAAACGTGGAGTGGTTTCCTACTCCACGCTTTTAGTGATAAATCTAGAATATTATAATAACTTAAGGTTATCAGCGGATGTTTTTCCTTGTTTATTAGTAGTCAATTCGTAGCTGATATTTTGACCTTCGTCTAGTTTAGCAATGCCGGCACGCTCTAAAGCACTAATATGCACGAACACATCTGTGCCACCCTGTCCCGGTTGAATAAAGCCGTAGCCTTTAGTAGGGTTGAACCATTTTACTGTACCGTTTGCCATATTAATCTTCTCCTTATGACGTAAATTATACGTGATTTACCAAAATCAACAAAATTTCGATAAAGTCACAAAATCATGGATTTAAAGATATACACACATGAGATTGATAGTCAATACCGATATATCTATTCAACAGCTGAAAGAAGCGTAATTGCATCAACTATCTTCTTTGTTGCTTCAGACATAAGCAAGACATCCTGATCTACCTGGACATATCTATATCCTGCAACTGGACGAAGCTGCACTTCTATTTCTCTAGGCAAAGGCTCGTATATAACATTTTCCAGTGGTTGACCTATCACATATCTCTTTGCATGTACAATAGGTTTGCACCCATGTTTTTTTGCAAGGCCTGGAGGACATTTTTTCTTATAATAATTATCAATGTAGTTATGTATAATTACAACATTGGACTGATAAGATGCTTTATCATAGTCATCGTGGCGCTTTTTAGAATGTTTTGAATGCTTGTGGTGCTTTTCATGTTTACCATGATGGTCATCATTACCTTGGTGATTGTCATTCTTAGCAATTGCCGCACCTGCAAAAAGCATTATTGCTATAACACAGCTTGCTGTAAAACGTATTATTTTATTTGTACTCATTTTATACCCTCTAATATCAGGTTAGTATGTTAATGCCTTATACAATTTTTTGTTGTTAAAGTACACGCTTTAGTAAAAGCAGCCCCTACTTATGGATGATGATTTGATTTATTATCTTTGATTAATATAAATTTTTATTTTTGTGTCTTTCCGCTACGCAGTGTTAATGCGCCAGTAATGGCAGCCAAAATAGTGACTGCTACTACAATAATTGTAGCCAGGGCATTAATTTCAGGGCTAACACCAAGGCGAACCCTGGAATAAATTAGCATAGGGAGGGTAGTAGAGCCAGGGCCACTGGTAAAGCTAGCTAGGACCAGATCATCGAACGACAGGGTGAACGCCAATAACCAACCCGCTATAAGTGCCGGCATAATAAGGGGTATGGTAATTACAAAGAATACTTTCATTGGTTTTGCGCCAAGGTCAAGAGCAGCCTCTTCCAAAGAGATATCAAAGGCTGCAAGGCGTGCTTGTACAAGCACTGCAACAAAAGCCATACCAAGGGTAGAATGTGTAAGTATAATTGTGGTTATGCTTCTACCTTCTGGGATGCCGAGCAATTGTTCTGCACTTATAAATAATAATAACAATGAAAAGCCGGTAACTACTTCAGGCATAACAAATGGTGAAGATAGCAAGCCTGAAAACAATGATCTTCCAGCAAACAGGCCAAAGCGTGACAATACCACTCCTGCAAGGGTTCCTATAATAACTGCAAGGCTGGCGGATGAAGCGGCGACTTTCAAACTTACGCCAACTGCGGACATTAACTCCGTATCTTCCCACAGCTTGCTATACCACTGAGTCGAAAAACCGGCCCAAACTGTAACTAGCTTTGAGCTATTGAATGAGTAAAATATAAGTATGAAAATAGGTATATAAAGGAAGGCAAAGCCGACCGACATCAAGAATAGAACCCAAGGAAAACGCTTTTTTGGACCCATTTATACTTCCTTTTTCCCTATGGCATGTTGAACAAAAATTATAGGTAAAATTATGGCAAAGGTCATAATTGTAGTTACCGCAGCTGCAGTGGGCCAATCACGGTTAAGGAAAAACTCACTCCATAAAACTTTACCAATAGTCATAATTTCCGAGCCACCAAGCAGATCGGGAATTACAAACTCACCAACCGCCGGGATGAAAACCAGCATTGATCCGGCAATAATGCCAGGTATTGAAAGAGGTAAAGTTATTTGCACAAAAGCAGAGAAGGGTGGGCAACCAAGATCAGTGGCGGCTTCTAAGAGTTGTGGGTTAATTTTTTCCAAGGCTGAATATAGTGGCAATATCATAAACGGTAGGTATGAATAAACTATACCAAGTATCACTGCGATCTGCGTATTCATAATCACTAGTGGCTCATCAATAATACCCCAGCTCATCAGCCATTGGTTAAGTAGACCATTGCCTTTGAGGATGGTTATCCAGGCATAAACCCTGATTAATAGGGATGACCAGAAAGGTACAATCACCAGAAGTAATAAAATATTACGCCATTTATGTGGGGCACGGGCTATGCCATAAGCGATAGGATATGCAATAAGTAATATGAAAAATGTAGATATTGCTGCTAATTTTAAAGATGTAAGATAAGCATTTATATATAGTGAATCGGAAAATAGTAATGAGTAGCTGTCATATATTGGCTTTATTTGAAATTCACCAATTTCATTGTGGCCAAAGAATAAAGTATAAGGAGGGATTCCGTCAGTAACGCCACTTAAGCTAATGCAGAAAACCAATAATAAAGGCAACAGGCAAAAAACAATTAGCCAGCCATAGCTTGGCATCAGAACTAAAACTTTGTTCAATTTACTCGATTTTGCTATCACTTTGTAAGCACCACTCCGTCTGTTTCATACCAGGAAATATAAACCTTGCTGTTGAGAGCTAAATTAGAATTCTTGTTGCGTGCAGCAGTTGGCATACTTACATTGACAATTTTAGAGCTGGCAAGTGATACGTGGTAAATGATTTTGTCGCCCATGAATGCTATGTCGATAATTTTACCTTCAATTTGGTTTTCATTAGCAGGGGCGGGGGTTGTATTCATTTCCATTTCTTCTGGACGAACTGCTACCCATGCTTCAGTTCCGCCTGCAATATTGTCTTCTGCCTGAACTTTAATATCAGTGCCGGTTTTATTGCAACGAACTTTTACAAAACCATTCTTTGTGGCTTCAACAATTTCGCCGTGGAACATATTTATAGATCCAATGAAATCAGCCACAAATTTTGACTTAGGGTTCTCATAGATTTCTTCAGGAGTGCCGACTTGCAATATATTTCCGCTTCCCATAACAGCAATACGGTTTGCCAATGCCATGGCTTCTTCCTGATCATGCGTTACCATAATGAAGGTAATGCCTAGCATAGTCTGAATATTGATAAGCTCCATCTGGGTGTGCTCGCGGTTTTTCCTATCGAGCGCACCAAGGGGTTCGTCTAGCAATAGTAGTTTTGGGCGCTTAATCAAACTACGTGCTAGCGCAACTCTCTGTTGCTGTCC
>JAJONM010000129.1 GCA_021323415.1 Rickettsiaceae bacterium | reverse complement strand
CCATTACTATAATGCCTGCTGATATTAGTGATTTCCAGTAATGGCTTATTGGCCGTCATAATTGCGGCCCTCTGTTTTGGCCGCCGCCAGTACGTGTCCCTTTAGGTTTTCCTTTATCAGCTATAGCGATAATTACATCACCTATCGCAAGGCCTGAAGTAATTTGCGCTGTAACGCGGTTTGAAAGCCCGATATGGATAATAACCGGTTCCGGTTTACCTTCTACTGTTACCTTGTAAGCAATGCCTTCTTCGCTATTAGCCTCCGGAGCACGCTGTTTCAGGTATTCGATGGGAATTACCGGCACTCCCTCAGCCTTTCCAAGCACAAAAAATGCCTGTACGCTCATACCTGTCATCAGTGCCCGGTCAGTGTTTTCAACATCAATCAGAACATTATACAGCACAACATCATTAATAATTTCAGGAGAAGGCAAAATCTGCCGCACTGTGCCAATCCAACGTCTTTGGGAGCCCAGCGTCGTAAAATATGCCGGCATATCTACCTTTATTTTCGGCACATCCGCTTCCGAAACCTGCGTACGCACGGTCATTATATCAAGATTTGCTACCTGCATAATAACAGGTGCAGTTTGGCTGGCATTAATAGTTTGCCCTTCTTTGGCGGATTGCGCTACAATCGTCCCATCAATAGGGGAGTATATTTTGGTGTATGCCAGGTTGGTCTTATTACCGTTTAGAGTAGAATCAGCCTCTTCTATTTTTGCCTTGATAGAGTCTATTTTTGCCGAAGCAATTTGAATATCCGCCTGGCTTTCTTCCAGTACCTGCTGGCTGATAGCATTTTTTTCAATAAGGCGCTTATTGCGCTCCAGAACTTTCTGGGCTAGTAAATATTGGGCTTTTTGCTCATTAAGCTGGGCTTCCAGTGCCTTTAATGCAGCCTGCCCCTCCTGAACTTTGCTTTCGTAGATGCGTGGGTCAATTTCTGCCAAAACATCATCTTTTTTAACTACATTACCAATATCAACATATAGTTTTTTCAGCTGCCCCGAAACCTGCGTTCCTACATCTACATATTCCTTCGGCTCAAGCTTACCCTGCGCCGTTACAACATCCTCAACATCACCCGCAATTACCGTATAAGAAATAGTAGAAGCACTACTGCCGTTGTTTTTATCTTGCCTGCCCAGAAAAAATGCAATCAAAGTAATTGCAGCCAATACCAACAGTATTTTGAATAAATGCTTGCGCAGATTGAACATTAACTGACTTTTATTCATGTTTTCTCCTATATTTGCCAATATATTATATATTGTTGAATACGGAAAGTCATTATAATCCACCGCTTGCCTCTCATGGACTGGACGGCCGTGTGGAGGGCTTTTTTTAAGTCTAACAGGTTGCCGAAACAACACCTCAACTAATAAATATATGTTATAGCATTCGGCATCGACAGCTTCTCCGACCTTACAATCACGAAAAAGGCGTCGACTAACGAAACCATCATCACAGCAAACGACAGTCGGTTTGTTAACTAATAATTAACACATATATGATACACTGCTACTATAAAAGAGTGCTTCAAGAGAAGTTTGATATGTAATATTATTGTAACAATATGGGCGCATACTAATAATTATGCCACCTTATAATGGGGTGTAAAATGGCAAATAATAACAAAGATAATGACAAATCAAACATAGTGCCTATCCGGGGTAATGTCCCGCTTGGTTTTATGGCCGATAGCATTAACGTCGGCGGACAGGTTTCTAGTGCAGATTATTCTAAAAAAATGCAGAAACTGCAAAATGAAATGCTTTCGGAAAGCTATGAAATGATGAGGAAGCACAACAACCCACCTGAAGAAATAGCAGAAAAACTAGTGGAATCAGAGTCCTACCAGAGCTTTGAAAAAGCGTGGAGAAAACTTACCCAATCAGTAGAAAAACTTGAAATGGCTGCAGGTAAGGGAAGATAAAATGGCAGAAGATTTTAATATAGATGATTCAGATAAGAAAGCTCTTAAAGAAAAGCTGCAAAAAGAGGAGATAAGAACTCGTAACGAATTGCAGGATATCAAGCATGATTTATCTGAAAAGAGTATGAATGCGACTCAGCGAATTGAGTGCATTAACCGCACAACATCGTGCATTAATCGATTCCAAAAATTGGTTGATACAGCGCTTGCGGCAGGTATAACATGGATAGCGCGCTTCATATTATAAAAGAAATTGATGCGGCTGCCCGTGATAATGAAATAAGGCGAGGCCATGCTTTAGATTCTAGAAACGAAGGTTTGGCAGGTGAAATGCCTGGAATGATTCCTGAGCATTTACATGCACATGCTCATGCGCATGAAAGAGGCCAAAACGCAGTTAATAATTACGAAGAAAAGGCAAAACTGTTTAATGATATTTTGGCTGATGATGAGGCATTTAAGGAGATAAGCAAAATATCTGATGCCCAGTTGCGCACGATGAGTAAAGAGCAATTAGAGGCGATGCTGCCTTTAGTAGCGAAAAATACAGCGCAGTTAATGGCACTAAAAAATCTTCTTAAAGGCCTTGAGCAAGAGATTAAGGATAAGGAGCAGTCTGACCTTGATAAGGCAAAACTCAATCCTAACCTGGCGCAATTTGACTTTAAAAACCATGATGAACTTATGGATAAATTGCGTAAAATGCAGGATGAGAAAGATCTGGCATTTGAGACCCCAGCTATTCAAGAGCTATTTAATAGTGTCCGCAAAACCGAAGATATGAAACATGGTAAGAAGCAAAAAGAAAGAGAAATTGATAAGCATGAGAAGCAGCATAATAGATATATGGCTTCTATGCAGGAAAAAGATATAGACATAAAAAAACAGTTTAATCCCCTAGTTAAACAAGAATTGGAAAATATTAATGACAGGTCAGGCGGCAAAGTTGATCTTGATATTGAAAATGCTATGGAAGAGATTGATAAGTTGGTAGAGGCAAGAGAGCAGGAGAAGCAGGGAAAACAGGAGAATGTAGTTATAAATGTAGAAGAGGCTAAGGAGAAAAGTGCTGAAGCAAAAGCGCATCTATCTGATATAATATTAATTTGTGATCTAGATGCAGAAAAAATTAATGCATTACCACCAAAAGAATTAATGGCTGCTTTAAATGGCGCTATTTCTAAACTTGATCCTGATACCAAAGAAGTGGTGCAGGAAATGTTTGAATCTTTTAAAAAAGCGGCCAATCTTGATATAGTTGAAAAAGAAAGCAAGGAAAGAACGGAAGCTAGAGAAAAAGCTGAACAAGAACCTAAAACTGCTAAAGATTCTGATGAGCCAGCAAAAGATAAAAAAGATGGTATAATGTCTCAGCTTGATTCAGAAGGTAAAGAAACCCTCAAAGAAGTTAAGGAAACAGTTGATAAAACAAAACAACAATCGTTTGCTGATAAAGAAACGCAGCGCAGCACTCAGGCACTAAAACAAAGAACCACCGATAATGGGCTTAGTCGTTAAATTATTGCCTAACGTTAGCTTTGCCTGCTTGAGCCGCAAAAGATTGCTTTCCGCCATTTAATATAGAGTCTATTTTTTGCTGATTATTATCAAACTCGTTTAATGCTCTATCAAACTTCTGGGAAAGAGCCGCATATCTTTTTTCTGCAATTTGTCCATTTAAGTCGGCTATTCTATAATCAGCCTGCCTTATTTCTTCATTACGACGTTCTATATTAGCATCAAGCTGTCTGATTTTTTGATTTCCAGCTTTAATACGTGCAAGAGCTTCAGCCTTTGCTTTCGCTTTTGCCGCATCAGCATCCAAAGGAGCTGCTACTTTACTTTCAGCAGAATCCCTACGCTCTGGCGAATCGGAAGAAGTTGAGGCGGATTTAGAAATCGAAGAATCGCTGCTTTTTTTAGAAACTGGAGTAGCTTGTGCTGTTGCAGCTTGCTCGCGTTTTGCGCCTTCTGCAACAACTTCTGCGTATTTTTTATCTAATTTTGGCTGGCCAGAAGCCTTGTGAGCTGCCGTAAAGCTTTGGTAAGCCTGGTCTAATGAAGCATCCTTACCTGCTTTTGATATGGCTTTAGCTGCTTCTTCTAATGCTTTTACCTGATCTTTAGGTTTTTTATCAGCAACATCTTTCAGTGCCTTATTCACATTCTCCAAAACACTTTTACCCATAACGGCCTCCATTAATTCAAAAATTTTAGTTGCGAGAGTATACCACTTCATTCCACAACTGTCTATATTAAATCACTGATTTTAATTCATAATCCAATTATTGGTTGTTATCAATATGTAATTTACA
Organism: Rickettsiaceae bacterium; assembly: GCA_021323415.1. Taxonomy (GTDB): domain Bacteria; phylum Pseudomonadota; class Alphaproteobacteria; order Rickettsiales; family UBA6187; genus JAJONM01. The sequence goes on along the minus strand of JAJONM010000129.1, from coordinate 712 downwards.
ACCTTTGTTTTTGTTTTGTGTAAAAACGCATCACTTTTTTATGGGATTGAAGATTTTGTTAACTATTTGTTAATAATTAAGGAGGTATAAGCCTTATTGAAGTTGAAGGGTTGAGTATATGAACGCAGTAAACAATTTGGCTATTGAGCTGTTGTTTCGATTATGTTATAGTCCGGCCCGTTTTTAAATCTGGCCAGGCAGGCTATTAATTTTGATAATGAAGTAGTTATATGTCTGGTATTGTTGGATTTTCTAGGGCTCTTTTAGCCTGTTTCGTGTCGTGTTTGCTCATTCTAAAGCCATTTGTGGCAAATGCAGAAGGCACTGTGATAGCGGTTGATACTAGTGCAGCGACAGCAAACCAACCCAAACTTGACGTAGCACCCAATGGTGTACCTGTTGTAAATATTGTCGCGCCGACTGCAGGTGGTGTATCGCGTAATACTTTTACAGATTTCAATGTCGGACAAGAAGGGCTAATACTGAACAACTCCCTGGTTCTGGGCGTGTCACAACTTGGAGGGGCGCTCCTTGGCAACCCGAATTTTACCAGCGGGCAATCGGCCAAAATAATATTAAATGAAGTAACCGGAACTAATCGTTCAAACCTCCTTGGCGCAACTGAGATTTTTGGCAGTAAAGCGGAGTATGTCCTTGCCAATCCTAACGGAATCACCTGTAACGGCTGTGGTTTTATCAACACGCCACGCGT
>JAJONM010000005.1 GCA_021323415.1 Rickettsiaceae bacterium | reverse complement strand
CTGGAGCAGGTCCCAAGGGTATGGCTGTTCGCCATTTAAAGAGGTACGTGAGCTGGGTTTAGAACGTCGTGAGACAGTTCGGTCCCTATCTGCCGTGGGCGTCAGGAATTTTGAGAGGATCTGCCTTTAGTACGAGAGGACCGAGGTGGACGTACCTCTGGTGTACCAGTTGTTCCGCCAGGAGCATTGCTGGGTAGCTATGTACGGAAGGGATAACCGCTGAAAGCATCTAAGCGGGAAACCCACCTCAAGATCATAATTCCCTATTAGAGCCGTGGAAGACCACCACGTTGATAGGCCAGGTGTGGAAGTGCGGTAACGCATGAAGCTAACTGGTACTAATAGCTCGATTGATTTGTATAAAATGTCGTTGATTCATGCCGTATGCAGTATTAAGCTTGTATATGTTGTGTGTTTTGAAGGCTTATACAGACGACACTAGGAAAAATTGTCAAAACCTATTCATAGTTCACTAGTCATACTAGTGACTATTAAGAGCTTGTTTACTTAGCCTGGCGGCCATAGCGTAAATGAACCACCCGATCCCATCTCGAACTCGGAAGTGAAACTTTACAGCGCCGATGGTACTTTGTCTTAAGGCACGGGAGAGTAGGACACTGCCAGGCTTAGTAAGCAAGCTTTTAAATAAATATAGGCGCCTTTGGCGCCTTTTTTATTGTCTATAAACCTATTTTCTTTCATATTTCCCTTGAGCCAAAGTCAAATTCCCGCTAATTTTGTCAGCTAAGATACATAAACGTAAAACCTATCCCATGTCCAAAGAACCAGAATTTATCCATCTTAGGGTGCATAGCTCCTATTCACTGCTAGAAGGTGCTATTGCGCCTAAAGAAATTGTTGAGCTCTGCAAGAAGTATAAGACACCAGCGGTAGCTATTACAGATACTGGCAATCTATTCGGTTCCCTTGAATTTTCACAAGCCTGCATTAGCGGCGGTGTGCAACCGATAATCGGATGCACTCTTGATGTTAATATGCGCAGTAAAAAGGCGTCTTATGAAGAATCAACCTATAATAAAATTTTATTACTTTCTAAAGATGAACAAGGTTACAAGAACCTGCTAAAATTAGTTTATAAATCATTTTTTGAAATACCAGAGAACACAGCCCCACATGTCGGTATTAAAGATATTGAGGAATTAAATGCGGGTATTATTGCTTTGACTGGCGGTACTCAAGGTCCAATAAACCAGCTAATATTAGATAAAAAGCCAGAAGAAGCTGAAATTGCATTGCTTCATTTACATAAAATTTTTGGGGACTGCCTTTATATTGAGCTAATGCGCCATGGCTTAAAAGAAGAAGATGTGGCAGAAGATGTGCTAATTGATTTAGCATATAAGCATAATATCCCGCTAGCTGCTACTAACGATGTATTCTTCTCTGATGAATCAATGCATCAGGCACATGATGCTTTGTTATGTATTGCAGATGGAAGATATGTAGCGGAAAAAGACCGCAAAACTATTAACAAGGAGCATTACTTTAAAAGCCAGCGCGAGATGAAAGCGCTTTTTGAAGACATTCCTGAAGCTTTAGAAAATACTGTAAATATCGCTAAGCGTTGCGCTGTAATGTCTAACTCAAGTAAGCCAATGCTGCCGCATTTTGCATGTGCAGAAGGCAGGACTGAAGCAGAAGAGCTAAAAGAGACAGCAGAAAGAGGATTGCAGGGGCGACTCGATAATTTGGTATTCAGACCTGGACAGAGCGATCTAGAAAAACAGAAAATTTCTAAAAAATATTTTGATCGTTTAAATTTTGAGCTTGATGTTATTACCCGCATGGACTTCCCGGGCTATTTCCTTATCGTATCTGATTTTATGCGCTGGGGAAAACGAAATGGAATACCGCTTGGGCCAGGGCGTGGTTCTGGTGCAGGATCTGTGGTCGCATGGGCGCTTGAAATTACTGGTCTTGACCCACTACGATTCGGCCTTCTTTTTGAACGTTTTCTAAATCCTGAACGTGTATCTATGCCTGACTTTGATATCGACTTTTGTCAGGAGCGGCGTGAGGAAGTAATACGCTATGTACAAAGTAAATATGGCTACGATAAAGTAGCACAAATTATCACTTTCGGAAAATTGCAGGCACGTGCAGTAATCCGTGACGTGGGTCGTGTACTGCAAATGCCATATGGCCAGATTGATAAAATCAGTAAAATGATTCCTTTTAACCCAATCGATCCTGTAACGCTCTCTAAAGCTATAGATATGGATAGAAATTTCAGGGAAATGATAGCGGAAGAGCCCGAAATATCGCATCTGGTTAATATCTGTTTGAAGCTGGAAGGGTTAAACCGGCATGCTTCTACACATGCTGCAGGTGTGGTAATTGCCGATAGGCCTCTTTATGAATTAGTCCCTGTCTATCGCGATCCGCGCTCTGATATGCCAGTATGCGGATATTCAATGAAATATGCAGAAAGTGCCGGTCTTGTAAAATTCGACTTTTTGGGACTGAAAACCCTAACAGTTATAGATAAAGCTTGTCAGTTAGTCAGAAAAACTGGCGTTACGATTGATATAGAAAAAATTTCGCTCGAGGACAAAAAAACTTTTGAGATGCTTTCCCGCGGTGATTCAATCGGCGTTTTCCAGCTCGAGAGTGCGGGCATGCGCGATACGCTGCGTAAGATGCAGCCCGATACCATTGATGATATTATAGCACTTATTTCTCTGTATCGTCCCGGTCCTATGGATAATATTCCATCCTACATCGCCCGTAAGCATGAATTGGAAGAGGTGGATTACCTAGATCCGATGCTTGAAGGGATACTAAAAGAAACTTACGGGGTGATAATTTATCAGGAGCAGGTGATGCAAATTGCTCAGGTGATGGGTGGTTACAGCCTTGGTGCTGCAGATTTGCTCCGCCGTGCGATGGGTAAGAAAATTGCATCTGAAATGGATGCTCAGCGCAAAATATTTGTTGATGGGGCAATAAAAAATGGCGTCGATAAAAATAAAGCCAGCGGTATATTTGACCTGGTAGCAAAATTTGCGGGTTATGGATTTAACAAATCACACGCTGCTGCCTATGCGTTGATTTCCTATCAGACGGCATATTTAAAAGCGCATTATCCTGTAGAATTTCTCGCGGCATCAATGAATCTTGAGATTCAGGATACTGATAAAATTAACACCTTCCGCCAGGAAGCGATAGAGCAGGGAGTAAAAATCCTTTCGCCTGATATTAATAAATCAGGCGCATATTTCAAACCGGAGAAGTTTGAAGGTGAGCTTGCAATAAGATATGGCCTTGGTGCTTTAAAAGGTGTGGGTATTGCAGCAATGGAAGTGCTTGAAAAAGAACAGGAAAAAAAGCCATTTAAAGATATTTTTGATTTAGCTGCGCGCTTGCCTGGTTCAACTATCAATAAACGCCAGCTAGAAAGTCTGATTAAAGCCGGGGCGTTTGATAGTTTGCACAGCAACCGTAACCAGATATTTTTAAGTATTGAGGCTACGCTTCGTTATAACAGTACTATAAGTGCTGAAAAAAACAGCAATCAGGTAAGTTTATTCGGTGGTGATGACCATATCGAAACGGCTAAACCAAAGCTAGCGCCAGTTCCTGATTGGCCATCAATGGAGCGAATGAATAATGAATTTGAAGCTGTAGGGCTTTATCTAAACCAGCATCCGATTTCGATTTATGATGGTATATTGCGCAAAATGAAGGTGAGGCCTTTTGCTGAAATGTCCGAAAGTCTGGGCACTGGTAGTAATATAGTTAAACTCGCCGGGGTTATGATCTCCAAACGTATGCGTTCATCGCCGCGTGGTCGTTTTGCCACCCTTTCATTTTCTGATCCAAGTGGCATTTTTGAGGTTTCTATATTTAATGAAGATGTGCTTTCCGATGCACGCGATTTGCTGGAGCCGGGTTCCATATTGCTTATGGACGTTGAAGCCAGGAAAGACGATGGAGGTATACGCCTCACCGCTAGTTCAGTAAAGAACTTGCAGGATGCAGTGCATAATTATCACATAAAAATTATCCTTGATGATGTTGCTGCATTGCATGTATTAAAACAAAATATTGGTGAGCCGGTAAAAGGCAAAACCAGTATATCGGTTGTAGTAAAAACTGGTGGCCATCAGCTTGAAGTAGCGCTGCCTGATTCATATAATGTGAGTGCTATTAGACTGCAGGATATAAAAGCTATAGAAGGGGTGAGGGAAGTGGTTGAGGTTTAAACGTGAAAACTCTCCCCACAACCGCAACGGCCTTTTTCATTAGGGTTGCTGAAAGTAAAACCTGATTTCATTTTCTCTTCAACATAATCCATCTGGCTGCCGATTAAATACATAACGGCTTTGGGGTCGATTATAACTTTAAATTCTTCATGGTCGTTATCAGGATAGGCGACAACCTCATCAAATTTTCCAATCTCGTCAGCATATTCGATTGTATATGATAACCCTGAACATCCTCCAGAACGTACACCAACCTTTACTCCAGCAGAAGGCTTACCACGTTTTTCTAGTAATGAACGAACGCGGTTGGCTGCTGAGTCTGTGATTGTGATAGGTGGTGGTAGTGGCATAAGTTTACTCCGTAAGTTGCCAGTTGCCAGTTACTAGTTGCCAGATTTACTGGCAACCGCAGCTGGTTACTGGCCACTTTTCTTTCTATAATCTTCAACTGCGGCCTTAATAGCATCTTCAGCAAGTACTGAGCAGTGAATTTTAACTGGTGGTAATGATAGTTCCTGCGCTATTTCAGTGTTCTTTATTTCCGCAGCATCATCAAGGCTTTTTCCTTTTACCATTTCAGTAATAAGTGATGAAGATGCAATTGCCGATCCGCAGCCAAATGTTTTAAATTTAGCATCCTGAATTACGCCATCTTTTACCTTTATCTGCAATTTCATCACGTCGCCACATGCTGGCGCGCCTACCAGTCCTGTACCTATGCCTTCTTCATCCTTGCCGAATGAACCAACGTTACGAGGGTTGTCGTAGTGATCAATTACTTTGCTGCTATATGCCATTTTGTAGTCTCCTGTTTGTTTTGTGCTTCTGCTAAGTGAATCAAGAATCTGGAATCTAGAATAAGAATTTTCTTGATTCCAGATTCTGATTCTAGACTCACCCTTAATGTCCTGCCCACTCAATTTTACTAATATCAATTCCTTCCTGCGCCATTTCCCATAATGGGCTCATTGCGCGTAATTTTCCAATTGCGCCTGCTACTTTTTCGATGGCGAAATCAACTTCTTCTTCGGTAGTAAAGCGGCCTATACCAAACCTGATAGAAGTATGCGCCAAATCTTCACCCACTCCTATTGCGCGTAATACATACGATGGCTCTAAGCTAGCTGAAGTACAAGCTGAACCAGAACTTACTGCCAAATCTTTGATTGCCATAATCATTGACTCACCTTCAATATAAGCGAAGCTTAAATTTAAGTTGCCAGGTATCCTGTTTTCCAAATCACCATTTAAAAATACATCCGGCACATTCCCTACCATGCCTTTATATAATTTATCAAACAGATGCTTTAAGCGTATGTTTTCTTCAGCCATTTCATTGCGCGCTATTTCAGCGGCAGCACCAAGGCCTACAATCAGGGGGGTAGGTAGTGTGCCAGAGCGCAAGCCTCTTTCCTGTCCGCCGCCATTAATTAACGGGTTGATGCGGACACGCGGGCGACGTCTTACAAACAAAGCGCCAACTCCTTTTGGCCCATAAATTTTATGGCCGGAGATACTCATCAAATCAATGTTCATTTCTTCAACATTAATCGGAATCTTGCCAAAGCCTTGTGCAGCATCGGTATGGAAAAACACGCCGTGTTTACGGCATATTGCGCCAATTTCTTTTAATGGCTGTATTACACCTATTTCGTTATTTACGGCCATAACTGAAACTATCGCTGTTTTATCCGTGATAGCTTTTTCTAGTTCGGCAAGGTCAATAAGCCCATTTGTTTTTACTGGTAAATAAGTAACCTGAAAACCTTCCAGTTCCAAATGGCGGCAAGTGTCGATCACGCATTTATGCTCGGTGGCAATTGTGATTATGTGATTCTTCTTCTCGCCATAAAAATGTGCAACACCTTTAATCGCCATATTATTGGATTCGGTTGCCCCCGATGTAAAAATTATTTCTTTCGGGTTTGCACCGATTAAATCCGCAACTTGTTCACGTGCTTTTTCAGTTGCTTCTTCTGCTTCCCATCCATAAGCATGGCCACGTGAATGTGGGTTACCGAATTTTTCTAAGAAATACGGTTTCATTTCTTCAAAAACACGCGGGTCCATAGGCGTTGTTGCCTGGTAGTCCATGTATACTGGTAATTTTAATTTATTAGTCATATCTTCCCTTTTTATCAGCCTTTAATTAGGCTGCGCTCCTTTCCTCGTTTATCTTTGTATATAGTTGCTTCCATGCCAAAATAAAGGCCTCTATATCATTTTTTGTGTTATTTTTACCTAAACTCACCCTGATTGTAGTCTTTGCTATCGAATCTGTAACCCCCATTGCTTTTAATACATGAGATGTTTCGATTTTACCTGATGAGCAAGCCGAACCAGCACTTACCGCTATACCATTTATATCAAAATGTATTAACTGAGTTTCCGCCTGTACATTGCTCATTGTAAGATAACTAGTATTAGGCAAGCGATTTTGGTTATGACCAAATACAACTACTTCTGGTGCGAAGGCTTTTATTTCAGTTTCTAATTGGTTTCTTAAATATTCTATGTCGGATGAAATATTATTATACACTAATTCTGCCGACATGCCAAATCCATAAATTGCCGCTACGTTTTGTGTGCCGGCGCGAAAACCTAGTTCCTGCCCGCCACCTGTAATTTCAGCATGCAGAGGTACATTTTTCTTTGCAATTAATGCCGCAGCTCCCTGTGGCCCTCCGAATTTATGGGCAGATATGCTTAGCATATCAACGCCTAAATCATTCATATTAACGGGTATTTTACCAAAGCATTGTGCAGCGTCAGTATGCACGATTGCACCGTATCTATGTGCTATTTCTACCACTTTCTTTATTGGCTGGATAATGCCAGTTTCATTATTGGCCAGCATGATTGAAACCACGCACTTGCTTTTTTCCATAGCAAGTAATTTATCAAGGGCTTCAATATTTATATTTCCATCATTTGTTACAGGAACTACTATACAGCCATTATCTTTTGCAGGTTTTAATACTGATATATGCTCAATAGCCGATACCATTGGCCGATAACCCGTAACGCCCTTTACTGCTAAGTTATTGGCTTCAGTACCGCTAGCGGTAAAAATTACCCGGCAATCTGTTGCTCCAGCTAGTGTCGCTACTTTATTCCTGGAGGTTTCAATTATGCCATGTGCTTTGCGCCCGAAACTATGTGTAGAAGATGGGTTAAACGGCAGCCCCATAACTTCCAGCATAGCCGATTGTACTTCTGGCTCTATAGATACAGTAGCGTTGTGATCAAGATAGATGTGCGACATTTGCTCCCGTCTCCTTGAAATTATTGTTCTTATTGCAAACATCTGCCAGTGAAACAGAATTTAGGTAATCGTGGATGCGGTTGCTTAAGCCTTCCCATAAATTATGTGTCATACATTTGCCTTTGCTTTGTGTGCAGGCAGGTTCGCTGCCGCCACAACGTGTCATTTTTATCGATTCATCTACAGCTATAACAATTCGTGCTATCGGCATTTCGTCAGGAGATACCGCTAATACATAACCACCACCTGGCCCGCGTACGGATTTTACCAACCCTGCTTTTCTAAGACGCATAAAAATTTGCTCCAAATAACTTAAAGCAATATTTTGCCGCTGGGCAATATCTGCCAAACACACCGGTTTTTTATTGCTATAAAGAGCAAGATCAACCATCGCAGTAACTGCGTAGCGTCCCTTGGTTGTGAGGTTCATAATTGTATCTCTTTATTTATAGAAGCTTATTAATAATCGATAACTTAAGTAATCTGTGTTATTAATTAAGTGCTATAACCCTTCTAAATCCTTGTACAACAAACTATACAAAACCCTTGATTTTTCTTACGCTTTTATATATAAGGCTGTACTTTCATTATTATAGGCCACTTAACTATAATAACCAAGTAAAATAGTCAAGTATTAAATAAATACAGGTTTTTATTATGCCAGAAGTTATCATAAATGGGCCAGAAGGTAGAATTGAAGCCAGGTATCATCAATCACAGGTTAAAAATGCGCCGGTAGCTATAGTTCTGCATCCACATCCACTCCATGGCGGTACAATGAATAACAAAGTGGCATATAGCATTTACCATGCATTTGCCCGCAATGGTTTTTCGGTAGCCAGGTTTAATTTCCGTGGTGTTGGTCGTTCACAGGGAAAATATGATGGTGGTGTAGGTGAGCTTGCTGACGCTGCAACTGTGCTTGATTGGCTGCAATTACAAAACCCTAATGCATCAACTTACTGGATGGGTGGTTTCTCATTTGGCTCGTGGATTGGCATGCAGTTATTAATGCGTCGTCCTGAAATTGAAGGATTTATTGCGGTATCACCGCCAGCTGGTAATTATGATTTTAACTTCCTTTCGCCTTGTCCGGCACACGGCCTTATTATTCAGGGTGATGAGGACAGTATCGTAAATGAGAATGACGTATCAAAACTTGCCGATAAATTAGCTAAGCAAAAAAATGCCGGCATTGATTATCGTATAGTAATTGGTGCGGATCATTTCTTCCGTACAAAAATGGATGAATTAAATTCGCATCTTGATGACTACTTACAAACGCGCTTGCGTTATGATTCTAACCGTCCGAAGAAAGTAAAACCGGATAGGAGAAGACGCCAAGTGGCGGCGCCACTTTAAATACAATATAACCCCGCATAACTTGCGGGGTTATTACTTTAGAAACTGTAGTTGCATTAGCAATATGAACTCAATTCTATTTAGCCTCCTCCCAATATTAATCATCGCATCACTTGGTTATATTTTTAGAGTAAAGCAAATATTTGCTTTGGACTTTTGGCCTCAAGCGGAAAGACTTACTTACTTCGTACTACTCCCATGCTTATTTTTTGAACTGACTTACAAAGCAGATTTAAGCGATAAAAATTTATTGTACGCACCGCTATTGCTTACAATTGTTATTCTGATTCTATCCCTTTTTATGTTTTTATTTCGCAATGTAATAAGCAAATCGGAGCCATCTTTTACGTCACTATTTCAAGGTACGATACGCTTTAATGGTTATATGCTTATACCTTCATCGTTCGTGATGTTTGGCAAAGAAGGTGCAACTATTATTGCAATTGTTATCAGTGTTATTGTTCCAATAGTAAACTTACTTTGTGTTTATACCCTCGCCCGTTATGGGACGCATAAATCAGTTGATTTTGTAAGTGTAATCAAACGTGTTCTAAAAAATCCATTTATTATTTCGTGCTTACTGGGAACTTTCTTCAATTATTACAATATCAGTCTTGCCGGTTTTATGAACGACACTATTGAAGTGATAAGCAAAGCTGCATTACCGATGGGCTTGTTATGCGTTGGCGCGGGGCTTGATTTTACCCAGTTAAAAAGTATTCAGCGTGAGCTTGTTATAAGCACATTATTAAAATTAGTTATTTACCCGATAATGGTAATTGCAATAGGTTATGTTCTCGATCTAGATCGACTTATCCTGCAAATATGTTTGCTATTTGCAATTATGCCAAGTGCAACTGCATCATACCTCATGGCAAGACAAATGGGTGGTGATGCGCCTCTTATGGCCAATATTATTATGGCACAAACCGCGCTTTCAGTAGTTACTATGCCACTCGGTTTGTTATTGTTTGATTATTTTTTCTAGCTGATGTGAGATTCTTCTAAATATTTCCCGCTCTGCATTTCAATTAATCGTGAAACAGTACGCTCAAATTCAAAACTTCCATCACCTGCAGGATAAAGTTCAGCAGGCGGGGCATCAGCAGTACAGATAAGTTTTACCTTATGTTCATATAATTCATCTATAAGGGTAACGAAACGCTTTGCTTCATTGCGGGATTCACGACTAAGCTTTGGTATGCCGGAAATTAATACTGTACTAAATTCGCGGGCAAGTTCGATGTAATCAGCAGCACCAAGTGGTTTCTCGCATAAATCAGAAAAACTTATCCAGGCAATATCACCATGTGATTTAGGTATTAGAAGATCACGGCCACTAACATCCAATATTCTTTTTTCAGGTTTTGCATTATTAGTTAAGCTGGCAAAAGTGTTTACAAGAAAATCATCTGCGTTTTTATCAAGCGGATAATAATAAACAGTGGAAAGTGATTTTAGGTGGCTTAAACGATAATCTTCATCTGATTCAAGTTTTACTACTTCTACTCGCTTTTTTAACAGTTCTATAAAAGGAATAAACTGTTCACGTTGTAACCCATCTTTATATAAATCATCTGGAACACGGTTTGATGTTGCAACCACAATTACACCATTTTCAAATAAATAAGCAAATAGCCTCCCTAAAATCATTGCATCGACAATATCAGTTACCTGAAATTCATCAAAACAAAGTAATTGTGAGTGGCTCGCAATTTTTTTTGCAAGTGGTGGTATAGGGTCGGCAGTGCCTTTATTTTTACTGCGCCACTGGTAAATAGATTTATGCACTTCGAGCATAAAAGCATGAAAATGCACCCGGCGTTTTTTTTGCACCACTGTAGTTTCAAAAAACAAATCCATCAGCATTGATTTGCCGCGACCAACATCGCCATAAATATAAAGGCCGCTCGGTGCTTTAGTTTTTGATTTAAAAACTTTTTTAATCGCGCCTACATTGCGGCTTGCAAAATGCTCTACTATTTCTTGCTGTAGTTTATGTAATTTAGATACAACATTGCTTTGGGCTAAATCTTTTTTAATTTGCCCACTTTCTAATAGATTCTGGTAACTGCTTTGGATATTGTTTTCCTGCATGTAACCCTATATAAAAATATTTTTATCTATTACTATAAAATAAAACAGCTACACTGTTACTATGAAATCCAGCAATAAAAAAGAAATTAATGTAAGTACCGTCCCTCTTCCTAAAAGTAGTGATATTTTTATTGGTAATAACAAAGCCATTGATACACTTACTGCAATTATTGGTTCGGGAAAGTTGCCGCAATCGTGGTTATTTTTAGGTCCTAAAGGAATTGGTAAGGCAACGCTTGCATATCGCTTTGCACGCGGGTTGTTAGCTGGTGCGAATGACTTGAGTGTTCCAGTTGGTCATCCGGTTTTTAGTAAAGTATTAGCAGAAAAATTTCTGATTTTCTAAGGCTTACTTCATCAGAAACAAAATACCGTATTGTCATAATAGATAGTGCTGACGACATGAATACCAATTCAGCTAATGCACTACTTAAATTATTAGAAGAGCCACCGCACAATGCATTGTTTATTTTAATTAGCCATGCTCCAGGGAAGCTACTTCCAACTATAAAATCGCGTTGCCGTAATCTGAAATTTAATCCGCTAAATGAAATAGAAGCATTTAATGTTCTGCAATATGCAACTCCTGATATACAGTCATATGAAGTAGAGAGAATAATAAAATTATCAGCTGGTTCACCTGGGGTTGCAGCATGGTTATACTACAATGAGGGTATAAAAATTTATGATTGCCTTATTGCTATTTTAAGTGTCGCTTCAAAAATTGAATCAGCTAAAGTGCAGCAATTATCTTATCTTGTGACCAAGAAGGATGATAAAGTTTTATGGGAAGTAATGGCATTTTTACTAGATTCGTTGTTGGTGCGAATTATAAAAAATGCAGCTTCACCAAATGCTGGTTTTGAAACTATCGGTGTTGAGGATCAGATCAAAAATAAATTATTAGTTGAAAAACCTCTTGAAGAATTAATTAAAATATGGGAGAAATTTAAATCTCTAGTTGCAGATACTGACCGAATCAATTTGGACAAGAAGGCAGTTATCATAAGCATCTTTGAGGAATTTAATTTTCTAAGCTGAAGGGAGCCCCATCTTGAAAGAATTCTTAAAGTTGTCACTATGCAAAGTGGCTAACCTTAGTAAATTCACTAAAATTGGTGTAGTTCTAGTTGTTATATCGGGCATTGCACTTGCCAGTCTTGTTTATATAGACACTACTGTAAAGGCCGATTACTATTTAAAAATAGCTACTTCTTTAGATGAAAATAATCCTTCTGGCTCTACTGAAGCGATAAAATATTACAATAAAGCTATTAAATCATATGCTGGTGCTAAAGATAATGCAGGTGCTGCGAAAGCATATGTAAATCTTGGATTGCTCCACTATAAATTTGGAAACTCATTACAAGTTGAAAGAGCGGTGCTATCAGCTATGGAACTTGGCAAAGACAATATGCCTGAAGAAATGCAGGCAAAAGCATACCTGCTTTTAAGTAGCACATTAGAACCTGTAAAAGCAAAAGAGTATATTGCAAAGTCACTTGAAATCTCACAACGCAATCATTTGCATGCTTTAATAGCGCAGGCTTATGTTTTGCTCGGCCAGGCTAATGAATATAAAGCTAACTTTGAAGCAGCAGAAGAAAGTTATTTAAAGGCCATAGATGCTGTACAGGATTTTAGCGTTATTGACCGCTCATTCAACGTCAGAAATTTATATGAAAGAATTGCTGAAGTTTATTCAGGTGGTGGTGAACTCGATAATGCAATTAAATATTATTATGAAGCACTGGCTTATACTGCCAGAGATGAGAGGGGATTTGCTACTGCAAATTACATGAAAATAATCGGTGATTTATACCAGGAAAAAAAGAACTTTGCCAAGGCTTGTGAATTATGGCACCTGGCAGAAAAAGAATATGCATTTTTCGGAGCAATGGCGCCATTTTCTATTAGCGCCAATAGCTCACAACATACTTGCAAGATTGTAGGATAATCTAAGCGAATAATTCTTCATTCACGTAGATAAGCGAAACTTTATTTCCGGCATAGCGTTCAAGCCTGCCTGCCAGTTCCAGCTCAAGCAGTATTGTAAGGACTACATTAGTTGCTATACCTGTTTGTGAAATTATATCATCAATAGCAGTTGGACTGGATCCTAATTTTTCTAAAATTTGCGGACGGGCTTTATCAAGTAAACTATCGCTGGCAGTTGGTATTTTTGCAGTTTTAAAACCAGAGTCAGATTCGAGTAAAGAACTAGCATTAAAGTTTATTTGTTGCATTACATCATCAGCTGACATAACAATATGTGCGCCTTGTTGAATCAGTTTATTAGTTCCGGTGCAACGGGGATCTAGTGGTGAACCAGGGACGGCAAATACTTCGCGATTTTGCTCTAATGCTGTGCGGGCAGTAATAAGCGATCCTGAATTAAGGCTGGCTTCAACAACTACAGTGCCTAGTGATATGCCGGATATAATGCGATTGCGCCTTGGAAAATTTTGTGATTTGGGTACCGAACCAAAAGGCATCTCGGCAACTACCACTCCATTCTCACCAATTTTCATGAATAAATCTTTATTCTCTGGCGGATAGATTTTATCAATTCCGCCTGCAACTACTGCGATTGTACCAGTCTCTAACGAACCTTTGTGAGCGACAGTATCTATTCCGCGCGCAAGCCCAGATACGACGACCATGCCACGTCTGCCAAAATCTCTTGCTAAATCTTCTGCGAACCGGCAGCCATTTGCTGATGCATTACGTGCGCCTACTATTGCGATATTTTTTTTGTTTAACATATCGCTTTTGCCAAATAAGGTAAGTACTGGCGGGCAATCTTTTATTTGTTTTAATAATGTGGGAAACTCATTATCTAGCAGCGTAATAAGTCTGGCACCTTTTTTTGCCGAAGCTTCGATTTCTTTTATAACATCGCTTTGGCTGCATAATTTTATTGGTGTTTTTCTTCCACCTTTTAAGGACATAGATGGAACTGCTTCCAGTGCGGCGGATGCTGAGCCGTAAAGTTCCAGTAGGGATAAAAATGTTCTAGGGCCGATATTTTCACTGCGACTAAGGCGGATGCAAGCTATGCGTTCTTTTTCATTCATGGTAAATTCAAATTTACATTAAGCAATTAAGGTATAACAGCCAGAAATTATGTATGGAAGTGTTATTTTATAAGGAGGCGATAACAAAAAAGCACCCAAGAAAGTTGGGTGCTTTTTAAGTTTTAATATGAAGCAATTATTATGCTGCTTCGAACTCTTCGTCCATCTCTTCAGAAGCTTCAGGAGTATCATTATTAGCAGCTTGCTGACCTTTTCTCGATTTTAAAATCTTTATAAGGTTCTCGGTTGCATCATCAGTCTCGATATCATTTACTGCGGCATATTCACCAGCTAAACGACCAAGAGCAGATTCATAAATAACTCTTTCGCTATAAGAGCGATCTGGATCATCAACGTTTTTATGTAAGTCACGAACAACTTCAGCAATAAAAATTATATTGCCGGAATTGATCTTATCTTCATATTCTTTTGCCCTACGGCTCCACATTCCACGACCTGGCTTTGCGCGACCTTTTAGTACAGAAATTGCTTTCTTTACATCATTGTCGTTGCTTAAAACACGCAAACCTGAAGCGGCGGCTCTTTTTACCGGAACGCGTAAGGTCATTTTTTCTTTAGGAAAGTCGATTACAAACATGCTTAAATCATGACCGCCAACTTTCTGGCATTCTTCAGACACGATTCTTCCAACGCCATGCGCTGGGTAAACAACTTTGCCACCAACTTTAAATTCAATTACATCTGACATATCCCATCTCCAATGAAAAAATTAAACGTCTATTAATCTCTTAATATAGGCCCTTTTTGGGGGGACAAAATTAGACTCATGCTCCAACTGGTAAAAAAACAACGGTTCTAATTAGCCGTTGTATAACCAGTTTCGACGAAAGTCTCATATAAGGATTCTCATCGAACGTAGTAAAACGACCTAACTTATATCACAAAAAGAAATCAAAATAAAGGGCTAGGTTTAAAAAAAGTGTAATATTTGAAAAATAAAACCCTCATTAACAAATAATGAGGGTTATTGTATAAATTTTCAATCAATTTACTATTAAGCAGCTTCGCTTCTGTTCTTTTTTGCATTATTAGAAGCAGAGTTAGAGTTAACAGCAAGCTCTGATAGGGCTTCAGACACTCTTTCACCAAGAATTTTACCAGCTTCTTTGCCCGATTGAGTGGCTATTTTTTGCAATTCTTCACTGTTTGCAACAGCAGATTCATATGCAGCTTTCAAGTAACTTGCCTGTTTTGCAAAACCAGCTTCTGGAGTTTTTGCAGATGAAGTCAGATCTTTGCAAAATTTAGAGAATTCTTCAGCAGCTTTCTGAGAAATTTCAATCTGGCGACGAGAAATAGCCTGAGCACCTTCAGTAGTAGCTTTTGCAGCATCAGAGAAAGCCTTTGCGTTAGCACGGTAAGCAGCGGCTAATTTATCATAATTGAAAGCTTCGTTAAAACTGCAATTAGTAAAGTTAGGGAATAAATCAGCAAACGGATTAGAGTTCGACATAGTAGTCTCCTTATTAATCTTAAGTTGTGTTAACCGACTAATAGATATACCATTGATAAGAATAGTGTCAACTGTTTTTGTGCGTTGCAGCAGAATATAATAATAAGTTTTTATTCATAGACTTAAGACACTTTAATAACTCTTGCGTTAATTATCTATTATGTGTTAGTTAGTTCCTGGAATCGTGTAGGGAGAATATTTATGAATAAGCTTTTGACATTTTTAGTTGCAGTTGTTTTAAGTTTTGGCACTTTTGCAAGTTTTGCATCAGAAAATAAAGATGCTCCTGTAATGATTATCCGTTTTAACCAGGAATTAGTAGCATACCAGAAATCACTACAAAAAGTTGTAACTTCTGCAATGGAAGTAAAACCTAACGTGTTGTTTGATGTTGTTTCGGTTGTGCCGGCTGGAAGCAATAATAAAGTTAGCAAAAAAACACAGGAAGCCGCTGATTTCACAACTAAGCAAGTGCTAGAAACCTTGCAGGCAAAAGGGGTGAAACTTGAGAATATCCGCACTACTTTCCAAAATAGCACTATAGTGCAAGATGGTGAAGTACATATCTTTCTAAGGTAATTTAGCAGGTACTAATTAAGTTTTCTATTTCCAGTGTCATAGCAATGGCTTTGGCTTTTACCATAGTCTCTTTCCATTCTTCTTCTGGAATTGAATCGTTAACTATTGCGCCACCCACCTGAAATTCGAAATTATCCCCATTAATTATTATAGTACGGATAACGACTGATAAATCTGCCGAACCATCACCTGCCAACCATCCAATGACGCCAGAATAAACGCCACGTTCTATTTTTTCCAGTTGCGAGCATATTTCTATGGCTTTAATTTTAGGAGCTCCAGTCATGGAACCTGGAGGAAAACAACCTTTTATAAGCTCAATTGTACTTACATCATTTCTTTTTTTGCCAGTAACCGTTGAGGCCATGTGATGTACGGTTGCATATGAAGTTACTTCGAACAGATTCTCTGTTTTAACTGATCCTACAACACATCCGCGTGATAAGTCATTGCGCGACAGGTCAACAATCATAAGGTTCTCTGCGCGGTCCTTCTCGCTATTTTGTAATAACAGTTTTGATTCTGCGTCTTTTGTATTATCCGAAAAACGTGGCGCGGAACCTTTTATAGGTCTGGTGTCAACATATCCGTTATTATCTACTTGTAAGAAGCGCTCAGGGCTGGAGGATAATATAAGCTTATCACCAAATTTTAAGAATGCGCTGTAAGGTGCGGGGCTTATTCGGCATAATTTACAAAAAATACTAAAATCTGGGTTAGTTATTTTTCCAAAGAATTTCCTTGTTAAATTGGCTTGATACAAATCTCCACGTGTAATAGCTTGCTTTATAGCAGTTACTTTTTCCAGATATTCATCTTTCGTCATATTAGAAGAAAGACTGGAGGTCGTAAAATTAGGTTCCGATATTTCTTTCGGGCTAGGTATATAATTTAAGTCATCTTCTGACTCTGACCAGACTTCGATAGTTTTTTTTACATGATTAAATACCAATATAAGCCGATAATTTACCATCCATAAATCAGGCATACCCATATCAGACGGCAAATCTTTAGGTAGGTTTTCCAGGCAATTTTTAAGCCCATAGCCCATATAGCCGACCCAGGCATTATCAAACTTATTTTGATTGGAACTTAAACGTCTTGCCAGCAAGCCAAAATCGGATGCAATAACTTCATCTTGTGCCCTGAGGGCCAAAATAGAATATTGGCCGGTAAAGCTATGGTTGAGGCCTGAATATAACAAAGCCCATTTTTCTTCCGTTGCGGGTATGCCAGATGCAATAGATAATGGGTCCTGCCAATCTAGGGTTTTTCTAATTTGCATCGATATCTTGTAATATAAGGTTTTTTATTCGAGCGGTTGCGTGTTCATTTTCCCACTTAAATCCAGCAGGAGATAGTGATTTTACCCCAACTACTAGCCATGCCGAATTAGTTAAGAATACTTCTTCTGCATTTCTTAAATCATCTAATATAAAATCAGACTCCACAATTTTATAAGGAGAAAGGCGTATTACAGCATCGCGTATGGTGCCTGGTAATATGCCATTTGTAAGGGAAGGGGTGTACAAAGTATTTTCTGAAAACCAAAATATATTGCTTGAACTGCCTTCGCAAATATGGCCACTTGCGGAAAGTAATAAAGATTCAAAGCAATTATTCTCATCGGCTTCCATTCTGGCTAATGTCTGGTTTAACCCTTGCATGGTTTTTGCGCTAGAAGGAAGGCATTGGCCAGGGATTTTATTATAACTACTGACCCATAAATCTACTTTTGCGAGGATCGCAGGGATTTGGTCTATAGTTTCTATAACTATAGTGGGAGCATCTTTAACATCAGGTAAATAGCCACGGCTACCGATCCCTCGGCTAATAGATATACGCAAAAATCCATCTTTTAACTGGTTTCTAGTAATTAGTTCTGAGGTTATTTGCGGTAAATCACTTAAGTCAAAATTGATTTTTGTCAGTATGAGGCTTTCCTTCAATCGAGCTAGGTGCAACTTTAGCTGGTATGAGATGCCATTGTGTACACGTATAGTTTCAAATACCCCATCGCCAAAACGAAAACCTCGCTCGGCCACAGAAACTAAGGCCTTGGCTTTCGGGACGAAAGAGCCTTTCAAATATATATACGAGTCGTCATGTATATTTGACAAAGAATTGCTTCCTATTTTAAAATTATGGTGTATAAGCCAATGTTTAAATTTTAAACTATTATAACAGCAAAGCAACATAACGGTATAGCAATTTTAACGCACTGCTAATGCTCCGTTAGCTAAGATTATATTTATTACTTATATGAAAGAATTTAGTTCAGTTATATCCCTTAATGATTTGCTACTGAAAGTTAACCTTGGTGTAACTGAAGAAGAAAGAAATGTTAAGCAGGATATAAAAATAAGCTTTAAGTTATTTTTTAAAAATCCGCCTAAAGCTTGTGAAAGTGACAGCCTGGAAGAAACAATATGCTATCACGACATATCTCGTATAGTCGATCAACATTGCCACGAGAGCAAGGTAAAATTGTTAGAATACCTATGTTTCCAACTACACAAAGAAGTAAGGAAAATAGTAAGTGAAGATATAAAAATCTGGATAAAAGTTGAAAAATGCAATCCACCAATAGAAGGGTTGATTGGCACAACAAGTTTTGAATATAGCGATTTCTAGGAGAATTAAATGGTTATACTTGGATTAGGATCAAATGTTGGTGACAGATTAGATTATTTGTCAAAGGCAGTAAGTATACTTGGAAAGAGTGTTTTGGCTGCTATTGAGTTGTCCCCGATTTATGAATCGCCGGCAGTGCTAAATCCAGGCGCGCCTGAGGATTGGAACAAAACTTACCTAAATATGGCAGTTTGTGGAGAGACGCATTTTTCTCCATTAGAATTACTCAAAGCTATAAAAATGATAGAGAAAAGTGTCGGCAGGCAGGATAGGGGGGTATGGGCCCCACGTGAAATCGATATTGATATACTAGCCTATGATTCAAATTTTATTGATACTACTGAACTTACTATTCCGCATAAAAACTTATATAAACGCCCTTTTGCACTTATGCCACTGGTGGATGTTGCACCAAACTGGCAATGTCCGGTTCCTGGGGCTTTCCAAGGTAAAACAGCTTATGCCATATCAGATGAACTATTTGGCGTGGCACCTGGTATAGTAAAAACTGAACTCAAAGTATCTGTTGATTCTAAACAGGTGGCTTAATTTTCTGTTAGGAGGCATGATGACAAAACTTGTCGGTATCCTTAACATTACTCCTGATTCATTTTCAGATGGTGGAAAGTTTACCCAAGTAAGTTCCGCCCTGCTGCAGGCAGAAAAACTTATAACTGATGGTGCTGCAGTAATTGATATTGGTGCGGAATCCACACGCCCAAATGCTATACCAATTAATGCTGATGAAGAGTGGCAAAGGTTAGAGCAAATTCTTCCTGCCATTATAAAACTTTGCCACCAGAGGCAGGTTTTAGCCAGTCTGGATACACGTCATGCATTTACTGCAGAAAAAGCTATTGATCTTGGTATAGACTGGATTAATGACGTCGATGGGTTTAATCAGTCTGGCATGATAGATACAGTTAAAAATAGCCACGCACATTTAGTCTTTATGCATAGTCTTGGAGTACCAGCTGATAAAAATAAAACATTACCCTCAAATATTGATGTAATACAGCTCGTATATCAATGGGCGGAAAATAAAATCTTACAGTTACAGCAAGCAGGGATAGCAAAAGAACACCTTATATTTGATCCGGGTATTGGCTTTGGAAAAACCCCTCTCCAATCCTGGCAATTAATAAATAATATCGAGGCTTTCCAGTCCCTTGGAGTAAAAATATTAGTGGGCCATTCGCGTAAATCATTCTTAGGTGATGGTGATAGGGATGTGGCAACGCTTGCGGTTTCAAAAGAACTAATCGTAAAAAAAGTAGATTATCTAAGAGTGCATGAAATCATTCAACACTCTTTGTTGTAAGATGCCACTCCAGTAGTGAGCGCCAGCTTTTATGTTGCATTATGGCGTTAAATTAACCACTCCACCCGTAAGCGGCTCTTTCACCCCGGTAGTGGAAGGTAGTGTTAGCGGTAAGTCTTTTAGTGAGCGTACAGCAAGAAATGCAAAAGCTTCAGCTTCTAACATATCGCCATTATAGCCCAATTCCTCAATTTTATATACTGGTACGTTTAATTCTTTCCTAAGGCCTGTCATAATATAATCATTGTGCCTGCCTCCGCCTGTTATATACCAGGCTTTTGGCACTTTAGGGAAATGTAAAGTTGCCCGCACAATTGACTGGATAGTAAATGCAGAAAGTGTTGCCGCGCCATCTTCCGGAAGAAGATTAGTAACTAAATCATTTACAAATGTATTTCTATCTAAAGATTTTGGTGGGTGTTTTGCAAAATATGGATGGTCTAATAGTTTGTTAAGGATATCCTTATTAACCTTACCTTTACTGGCCAGCATTCCACCTTTATCATAACTGGCTCCATTATGATGCAGTACCCAATCATCAATAAGCGCATTTCCTGGGCCGGTATCAAAGGCGGTTATATTATTCTCGCCAGCGCCAATCCATGTAACATTACCAACGCCACCAATATTTACTATCGCAACTGGCTGTGCCTGATTAGCTGCCAAAGCTGCATGATACAGCGGTACAAGCGGTGCACCTTGCCCGCCATTTTTTACATCATTACTGCGGAAGTCATTTACTACTTTAATGCCTGTAAGTTTTGCTAGTAATTTTCCATCACCAATTTGTTCTGTAACACCTTTCTCTGGTGCATGTAAAATAGTTTGCCCATGGAACCCAATAACATCTATATCAGAAGATTTAAGGTTGGCTTTGATCAATAAGGATTTTACAACTTCAGCGTGCTTTTCTGTAAGCTCACGTTCAATTTCGGATTTATCGCCAATGCCATTTAAGAGTCCGCGTAGTTTCTCGCGCAAAGGCTGTTCATAAGTATATGAATAGCTCCCCCCAACATTTTCTATGGAAGTACCATCTGTGTCGATTATTGCAGCATCAATACCATCTAGGGATGTGCCGCTCATAAGTCCAAGTGATTTGATCATGCTGTTAAGTACTAGGTGTTAGTGTCAGTGATTATAACTCTCAGGAGCATTTTGTAAACAATGTTGTCCTTTACAATCACTAACACTAACTACAAGTACTACTTCACATTCTTCCAAAGGCGTTTTTTAGCAAGGTAGAATAAAACTGTGAATACAAACAGGTAAGCGAAAACTTTTACACCCATACGTTTACGTGCTTCCATTTCTGGCTCAGCTGCCCATTGTAGGAAATCTACAACGTCTTTTGACATTTGGTCTACAGTTGCTTCAGTTCCGTCCTGATATGTAACCCTTCCATCAGAAAGCGGACTTGGCATCGCAATTTGATGGCCAGGGAAGTAAGGATTATAATTCATACCTTCACCCAGTTTTACATCAGCAGGTGGGGTAATATAACCAGTTAAGAGAGAGTAAATATAATTTGCTCCATCCGGGCGTGCTTTAACAATTAAAGATAAATCAGGTGGTAACGCACCGCCATTTGATGCACGTGCAGCGTTATCGTTAGCAAAAGGTGGAACAAATTTATCAGATGGACGACCTGGGCGTTCAAACATATCACCGGCATCGTTAGGGCCATCTTTTGCTGTTGCTTCAGCCGCAATAGCTTTTACTTCTGCTTCAGAGAAACCAATTGCTGCTAAATCACGGTAAGAATTGAGTTTTAAAGAATGGCATGATGCACAAACTTCTTTATATACCTGAAAACCGCGTTGTGCAGATTGTTTATCTACAGTGCCAAAGAATCCGTCAAATTGCCATTGCATTTGTTTTGGGTGCTCGGATTCACTTGATGCATATGCGTTATTCATGCCAATTAATAAAGCAAAAATAGATATCCAGATTTTCATAATTTTTTTCCAAATTTCTTCAATTAAACTAAGCAGCGAAAAGTTGACCAATATCCTGGAAAGCTTTTATTTCAATTGCGTTTCCACTTGGATCAAGGAAGAACATAGTAGCTTGCTCTCCCACTTTTCCTTGGAACCGTATATGCGGTTCAATTATAAACTTTATATTCCTGGCACGTAGCTTATCAGCAATTTTATGCCAATCATCCCACGCGGCTACTATTCCAAAATGCCGCACTGGAACATCATCGCCATCTACTTCATTAGCACTTGCCGGCTTTGCGGCCTCTGGGCATAAGTGCATCGAAACCTGATGGCCAAAAAAATCAATATCTACCCATTTTTCTGCCGTTCTACCAACCTTACATCCTAAAATGTCAGTATAGAACTTTTTGGCCTCATTCAAATCAGCAACTGGTATTGCTAAATGAAATCGTGGATAATCACTCATTTTTTATAAGCCGTATCTATTGATTCTGGCAATTGCTTGGTTTTTTCATATTTGCCAAGCAATGGCAGAATTAATAAGAAATAAGCAAAGTAATAAAGAGTAGCTGCTCGTGAGGCAAGCACATAAATGCCTTCAGGTGGCTTGCCGCCTAAATATGCAAGTGCAACGAAGTTGAATGCAAATAACCAGAAGAAAATTTTAAACGCTGGCCTGTAAGCGCCACTTTTTACTTTAGAAGTATCAAGCCATGGTAAAGCGAATAATATTAGCAATGCGCCAAACATCATTACTACACCACCGAGTTTATCAGGAATGGCACGTAAGATCGCATAAAATGGCAAGAAGTACCATTCAGGCACGATATGTGCTGGTGTTACCATTGGGTCAGCTGGAATATAGTTATCAGGGTGTCCAAGGTAGTTAGGGTAAAAGAATATGAAATAAGCATATACTATAAAGAATACACCAAATCCAAAAAAATCTTTTACTGTGTAATATGGGTGGAAAGGAATAGTGTCTTTATCACTTTTTACTTCAACGCCAGTCGGGTTGTTAGAACCTGTTGTGTGTAATGCAACAACATGCAGAACTACCAAGCCAAGAATAACAAACGGTAATAAGTAGTGCAGTGAGAAGAAGCGGTTTAATGTTGGGTTATCAACTGAATAACCTCCCCATAACCACGTAACTATAGTTTCGCCAATGCCTGGGATAGCAGAGAATAGGTTAGTGATAACTGTAGCACCCCAGTAACTCATCTGGCCCCAAGGTAATACATAGCCCATAAAAGCAGTAGCCATCATTGATATGAAAATGATGATACCAAACCACCATAATATTTCACGTGGTGCTTTGTATGAGCCGTAATATAATCCGCGCAGGATATGCAGGTATACTACCAGGAAAAACATTGATGCGCCAACTGCATGGGTATAACGTATTAACCAGCCATAATTAACGTTACGCATAATATTCTCTACACTGCTAAACGCAAGTGTAGCATGAGGTGTATAATGCATTGCCAGAATAATTCCGGTAACTATCTGAATAACAAGTGCGATACCAGCCAGTGAACCAAAGTTCCAAGCGTAGCTTAAATTCTTAGGAGTGCGGTACTCAGCGGAATGCTTAAGAAAACTAAATATTGGGAAGCGCGCCTCAACCCAACCAACTAGACCTGTTTGTTTATTCTCACTCTGGCTCATGTAACTAACCGATTTTAATTAAATTATCACTAAGGAATGCGTAAGGAGGAACCATTAAATTTGTAGGTGCCGGACCTTTTCTAATACGCCCTGAAGTATCATAGTCAGAACCATGACATGGGCAGAACCAGCCGCCAAAATCACCTTTATAACCAATTGGGACGCATCCAAGGTGAGTGCAAACCCCAACCAGTATTAACCACTCTTCTTTCCCTTTTTGGACACGCGCAGCATCTGCTTCAGGATCGCGCAGATCACTTACCACAACATCATTTGCAGCAGCAATTTCTTCTGGCGTTCTGTGCCTCACAAATACTGGCTTACCACGCCACATAACGCGGATAGCTTGCCCTTTCGCTACAGATGAGATATCTACTTCAGTAGAAGACAATGCCAGTACATCGGCGGAAGGATTGAGAGAGTCGATAAGAGGCCATGCAAATGAGGCCGCCCCCACGCCCGCTACTGCGCTTGCAGTAAGGACAATAAAATCACGTCTTGTTTTACCATTTTCTGCTGTGTTTTCAGCCATAACCATTCCCTTAAAATAGTTTTCATAGCCTATATATATAATATGTTTTGAAAAATCTAGTGATAAATTAATTATAGCGCAAAAGCATAAAAGTATAAAGTGCAAAGAATATTTACCCTCTTGCACTTTTGATTACTTAAAACTTGAAGCTGATATAAGCAGCAACGGTCTGGCCATTTGGATCATATTCGTGCTGCGAGCTCAAAATATTATGCAAAGCCGGCTTGCCTGAAGTTTCAGCATAAGTATAGCCAATATGGACTGTGACAGAAGGGTGTTTTTCCGGTTCGTATGAAAAACCAGTTGTTACCTTATATGTCTTATAAGTGTCTGAGGCATCAATACTTGTTGTAAAGTTTGCTGAGTTTTCAGTTTCAGTATGTAAAAGCCCTGCGCCAAAACCAATATATGGTTTAAATTGCGCGCTATTACCTATGTCATACACTAAGTTGGACATAAATTTCATTGCAGTTAGTGTGTCATTACTACTTGCTGCGCTATGTGATAA
Organism: Rickettsiaceae bacterium; assembly: GCA_021323415.1. Lineage (GTDB taxonomy): Bacteria > Pseudomonadota > Alphaproteobacteria > Rickettsiales > UBA6187 > JAJONM01. The sequence continues at coordinate 25,263 of JAJONM010000005.1, read as the reverse complement.
TTCTTGTTCAAAACGGACGTTAGATAAAGGGCCATCATATGATAGTGGCCTATATCCAATAGATACTTTATCACCATTTTGGATGGTAGAATTCGAAATCAAGTCGTTAGTAACACCAGATTTTAGATAAAAGTTCTCTAAAGGGCTTTTATCTAATACCTTACCTTTAGCCCAACTGCTAGCTGGTAAAGTAGAGGCGACTACTACTGTAGTTAACAATAATAATTTAGCTTTATGTATCATCCCTTAAACTCCTACTTGGAGTTATTGGCTAAAATAAATTTTCAACCCTTGCTTTACCAAGTTAACACTTATGTATGCCATTTGCAACTAAAAAGAAAAAAATTTGCTTTTTCAGGGATTTATATAGGATTTGTGCTGTAAGTGGACGGTTTTGAAATGTTATGTAAGCTATTGTTTATTATAGTCTATAGATTAAAACTTCATTCTGAAGCCAATAACGGACGCTTGCTTTTTAGGATCAATACCAAAAGAAAAGAAATATTTTCTCTTTTTTTCGCCCTGGATCATAGTTTCAGCCATGTATATGCCCTTTTTACGCTGCAAAAGTAGCAATTTTCCTTCATCTGGATTCATTCCTTCACTTTGGAACTTTAAAGCTCCCAGGCTCATAGGCTTTTTTTCGGTAACTATGGCGTTTGGATTATAATGTCCTTCATTTTGGTAAAGTGGGTCGCTTTGTAGATTTTGGCGTGATACGTAGCTAAAATTTGTTGTGCTACAAGCTGCTAGGACAGAGCATAGACCTAGTTTAAACACGATTTTTATGAAGCTAAGAGCTGTAATGTTTTTTACGCTCATGATCCTTATCCTATATAAAATATCTCCCGCGTAACTTCGTATTCTAAAATAGTAAATTCCTCATTAATATTACTATACCATAAATTTATGATAAAAGCGAGAAAAAGCCAGAAAAACTGCGGCAATACGGTGGTGCAATGCAGCATATTTATTACTGTAATTAAATTAAACTGCACGGGGTGATTTATATCATTATTAACACTTATTTAATTTTTATTTGTTACTCTAAAATTAGGTAAAATTAGATAAGAAATACATTAGGAAGAGATGAAAAAATTTAATAAGAATTTTGGTTTTAGCTTAATTGAATTGTCTGTCAGCCTTGTAATTGCTGGTTTATTGGCGGCTGGTATTACTGGTGGGATGCACCTTATGCAATCAGCTAAATTAAGTAAGCTAATTTCTGAAGTATCTGGCTATAGCAAAGCAGTTGAAAATTTTCGTTTAAAATATAATGCATGGCCTGGAGATATGGCGAATGCAACGTCTTATTGGGGAACTTATAATTCTAGTACAAATGCAGAAGGTACTGTAAATGGCAATGGCAATGAACAGATACTAGGAGATGCTACAGAAAGCGAGTCATTGCGCGCAATCCAGCAACTAGCATTATCCGGTATGATAAGTGGCCGGTTTTCTGGGGTTACTGCCGGAACACCAACATGGCAACGCGATGTAAATGTACCTCCTACTGCTTTTAATGATGATAGTTATTATTTGATGAAATATTTATCAGGCATCGCCAGTACAAGTGGCAATACTTTGCAGCTTATTACTACTAGCAGCACCCCAGCAGCTGATGGACAGTCCTTAAAACCAGCTGATGTATTCGCGGTTGATATAAAAATAGATGATGGTTCTACAACAACGGTAGCGGGAATGGCAACAGGTGCGTCTTCGGGAAGTATATACGCTGCGCGCGGATCGCAATATGTTGCAGATAACACTAAGTGTATTACAGCTGCTGGTGGTGCTAATTATATCCTAACTGATGATACTATTTCCTGTCGTTTGATATTATGGTTAAGTAAAGACTAATCCTAGTTATATACAATTATACATATTTCGTGTAATATATTCATGAATTGCAGGTATTTAATCAAAAATTAACTTGCAAGAAAGGTGGAAGTTTTTATAAGGGCATAACATAAATACTAATTATTTTATTGCAGGTATTATTGTGCGTATATTTTCAATTATTTTATTCCTACTTACACTAGCTTTCAATGCCAATGCTAAGCCAGCAACCGGGACTGATGGTGCGAACCAGTTTATAAAAAAAGTTGGAGACACAACATTAGAGATTGTTAGCTCAAAACTAACTGATGAAGTCAAAGAACAGAAGCTGACAGAATTGTTCGAATCTTCAGTTAATATAAACTGGATTGCTAAATTTGTTATTGGTAGTTATGGACGTGATATTACTCCGCAGCAAAAAGCAGAGTATAGTGATTCATACCGTAAATTTTTACTAAAAAGTTATGTACCTAAGTTTAAGAATTATACCAACCAGAAAATAGCTATAATCAATACTACAGCTGAAGATAAGGATTTTTTTCTAGTGCAAACTGAAATAAAATCTGAGGATGAACCTTCTATTAATGTTAATTATAAGGTTCAAAAAGATGCAGCTGGCAAATATATGATAATTGATATAGTTGCTGAAGGCGTAAGCATGATTACTACGCAAAGATCAGAGTTCGGTTCAATTTTGTCTCGTAGTAATATTGATTCCCTTATACAAAAGTTGAAAGACAAAGTAGCGCAATCATAAAAAATGTCGTATGATTCGGCATGACCAATACAACGAAATCAAATTGCTGGAGTTGTTCTGCTGAAGTTTCAGGCAGTATATTTTGTCCTTCATGTAAGAAAATACAGCCTTCTGGCCCTATTAACCATTTTATCAGGCTTGGCATGCCGATAGATTTTGAAATTGGTGCTAAAAACCTTGAGGTTGCTTATTTTGGCTTACAACGTCAGTTGCATCCAGACTTATTTGTTAATAAGTCAGATAAGGAAAAAAGTTTCTCCATGCAGCAAACTATAGATTTAAACACTGCCTTTGAAACATTAAAATCACCCTTAAAAAGGGCTGAATATATGCTATCATTACAAGGCATAACGGTAAATTCAGATAATGCTACGGTAAAACCTTCCCAGGAAATATTACTAGAATCACTAGAAACGCGCGAACAATTAGAAAATGCAACCACTTCTGACGATTTACGAACTATGTCAGTGTCTGCGGCTGAAAGTCGTTTGCAAGCGATTGATGAGATAAAAGAATATCTGGCGCAAGAAAAACTGGAAGATGCAGCACAAAGCGCTATTAAGCTACGTTATCTTGAGAAATTAATCCAAGAGATAAAGACTAAAGGTAACTCTTTATAAAAATCTATTCGCTATCGTTATTATCCTGATAATATGTTTTACTATCCTTTAAGAAGATAATTTTAACATAGCGGTTTCTAACCTCTTTTTTCTTTACTGTCGGGTCAACCATCGGATTATTGAAACCATAGGCTTTTACATCAAGTAAAGAACCGTCAGTTCCATAGTGTTTTATCATATAATCAGCAACCTTCTGGCCGCGCTTCATAGCAAGAATCATATTAACCTGGTAAGTTCCGACAAGGTCTGTATTGCCGGCGATGACAACTTTCTTTGGTTTAAATTTTCTTATATCTTCTGCAACTTTGGCAATAATGCCTTTTGCTGTAACACCAAGTTCCGCACTATTGAATTGGAAGAATATTAATGATGGATCCGGCATTTTATGTAAATCATTTACACGCTGCATACTAGATAATTTTGCATCTAAATTCTTTTTTTGTGCTTCATTGCGCTTATTTGTTTCATCCATAAAAGCAATTACAGTTTGCCTGGATTTATCAAATTCTGCTTTACATGGCCTTGTATCTTCTTTGGTATGACCCCTTGTTAGTTGTTCTACCCAGCAGTCAAACATCAATTGTGCCTTTGCTGCTGTTTGGGGGTCTTTTTCCTTAAGTCCGGCAACAAAAGCGCTGTCGATGAAATATTTAGCACCAAGCAGATCATTTAGATCCCTCAAATCAAGGTCACGGTCATAAAGCCCTTCCGTATCTGGATCTAGGTTGGTAAGAGTTGTCATTGCTTTCTTGCTGAAAACCTTGGCAGCATTTTTATTTTTATGAGTCCATTCATAATCTGCAAGCGCTATATAACCGGAACGTAGAGCTTCCTTAAATGGCATATCAGGGAAAGATGCCTCACGAGCAGATTTGATGCCAGGGGCTAGTTGACTATTTTCATCTTGTTTTAAAGTTGCTGGGTTACACGCAGAAATTAATGCGATTGTAAGAACTAAAGATAATATATATTTAAAGTTGTGCATTGCTGGATACATAAAGTTTTGACATAATTATAATACTTTACTACAAGCCGGATTTGTTTTCAATATATTAGTTAACTAAAAGCCAGGTTGCTATTCCTAAGAAGGTTGCAAAGGCGGTGCAGTCTGTGATTGTGGTTAACACCACATTAGAGGCAATCGCAGGGTCTGCACCAAGCTTCACAAATGCTAATGGGATTAAAACACCAAGTAATCCAGCCATAAATAAGGTTGCAATAATAGCAAGGCCAAATGCTGCACTCATTAGCAGGTTACCAAATACTAAATAAGATACTGTTGCTGCAATAATAGAGAAACTGATACCATTTAATAGGCCAACCATTAGTTCTTTACTAATAACTCTCATTGCGTTGGTTGTTGTAAGCTCTTTTGTTGCAATAGAGCGGACTATAACAGTTGTGGTTTGCATGCCTGCATTGCCTCCCATTGAAGCTGCTACTGGCATAAGTACCGCTAAAGCCGCTATTTTTGCTATCGTACCTTCAAACATACTGATTACAAAAGATGAGGAGACGGCGGTAACTAGATTGGCAAATAACCAAGGAAAACGGCGCTTTATAGTCTTTGTAGGACTTGAATGTAAGTCAGTTTCCGTAACTCCGCCAAGATACATTATATCTTCTTGGGCCTCTTCCTCGATAACATCTACTACGTCATCGACTGTAATAACACCAATCATCCGTCCTTCTTCGTTTATTACTGGTGCGGAAGCCAGTCCATACTGTCTGAACAGGAAGGCTACTTCTTCCTGGTCCATGCCTGATTTTATAAGTTTTAGATCCGTTTGCATTATATCCTTAACCATCACAGGCCGCTTTGACCTCATAATACGGCTAAGCATAATACCACCAACTGGCTTCATTTTCGGATCTACAACGAATATCTCATAGAATTCATCAGGCAAATCTTTTTCTGAACGTAAAAAATCTATTGTTTGCCCAACTGTCCAGAATTCAGGGACGGATACAACGTTTCTATCAACCATCCTACCGGCACTATCTTGGGGATAGGAAAGGCTTTCTTCCAGGTCTTTACGGTCTTCTTCAGGTAAAACGCTAAGGATTTCCTCTTGCTCTTCTTTATTGAGGTCTTCCATTACGTCAACGGCATCATCTGTCTCAAGTGTATTAATTGCCATTGCGCTACGCTCAGGGCCTAGCAACTCTAGCACTCCCTCTTTTGCATCCTGACTTAATTCAACAAGAATTTCAGGGTCAAAATCGCGGCGGATAAAATTTATCAATAAGCGCCTATGTTCATAGGATGCCATATTAATAAAATCGGCAATATCTGCGGCATGCAATGGTGTGACAAGTTCGGTAATTTTTACTCTGTCATCGGCCTCAAGAGCGCGCATTAGCTCTTTAGATTGCTCATGCGAAAGTAAGTAAGAGTGGTTGTTTTGGTCTGCTGCCTGATCATGCCTATGTTTTGCTTTTCTCATAATACGATCCAGGCTTTAAGAAATTACGATAGAGTACCTCTGCGGTTTTGACAGGCTTTTATAGCCACAAAAAAGTAAATAAGCAACTTATAAAGGATTTAATAGGTTAATAGATTATAGTGCTGATTTCCCTGGCGTGAGCCATCGAAAAGCGCCTAAGCGCGAAGGATGGTGCGACCGAGAAGACTTGAACTTCCACGCCTTGCGGCACAGCGACCTCAACGCTGCGCGTCTACCAGTTCCGCCACGGTCGCATCCGTAATTTACAATAGTATAAAACTAATGTATCGGTAGGGACGCAGGAATAACAATTTTTTACGAAATTAGCAAGGAATAGTTAAATGGAATGGAAAACCAGCCCTGGCCTTATTTCTTATGAGGAAGCTGTGGCACAAATGGAAGCCCGTGTTGCTGGCATAATAGCCGGAACTGAAGATGAAATGGTCTGGCTGGTAGAGCATCCGCCGCTTTATACCGCCGGAACCAGCGCCAAAGCCGCTGATTTGTTAGATAGCACCCGTTTCCCGGTATACAGTACCGGCCGCGGAGGGGAGTATACTTATCACGGCCCCGGCCAGCGTGTGGCCTATGTAATGCTGAACCTGAAGCAGCGGAATGCCGAAGATTTAAAACTCTACGTTTCCAATCTTGAGCAATGGATCATTAACACTCTTGCAGTTCTTGGTATAAAAGGCGAACGCCACAAGGGGCGTGTTGGTATCTGGGTGGATGACGGTTATGGCAATGAAAAGAAGGTTGCAGCAATTGGCATACGCGTGCGCAAATGGGTCACTTACCATGGTATTGCACTTAATATAAACCCTGACTTAAAGCATTTTTCCGGCATAGTACCTTGTGGCATAAAAGAATATGGCGTTACTTCACTTGCTGGTCTTGGATGCCCGGCAAATATGGCCTGTTTAGATGCTATATTGCAGCAGGAGTTTGGGAAAATATTTGGCAGTTAAACTGCTTTTACTATAACTTCCAACTCTTCATAAGCCTTATTTACCAGTCCTTCATTAGTGCCGCGTAGCACCAGACTAGTTCCAAACCTTACCCCATCAACAAATGGGTAGCTGCCAATATCTAGGTCAGGATTCCTTTCTTGCAGCTCGCGCAATGGAGTGGCGATTGTGCTTTCTGTCAGATATACTTTTAATTCGCGCGAGATCATCAAAGCGCCACCTTTAAGCTTTGATTTTACACTATCCATCATCGCCTGCATAATATTGGGGATGCCGGCCATTACGTAAACATTACCAAGAACAAATCCAGGAGCCGTGCTTATAGGGTTATCAATTAAATCTGCCCCTTGTGGCAAAAGGGTCATCTTACGGCGGCCTTCATTTAAACCGCCTCTGTCTTTGTAATATTCTTCTAAAAGGCCTAAGGCTTCAGGATGACTAACTACAGGAACACCGAAAGCCTTAGCCACTGATTCGGTGGTAATATCGTCATGGGTTGGCCCTATCCCGCCCGTAGTAAACACATAGTCAAACTTTGACCGCATTTCATTTACTGTATCGACAATAATCTTAGTAATATCTGGTATAACCCTCACTTCGGCAAAGCGTATGCCTATTTTACCTAGTTCCTTTGCGATATAATTAATATTTTTATCCTCTGTCCTGCCGGACAGGATTTCATTGCCAATAACAATTAATGCGGCTTTTGGAGCTGTATCCACCATAATTCCATCGATTTTAAGTTCAGATTCTAATTATAAGATAAAGAGAATAAATTGCCAGACGATTCTAAATATCGCAGAAGTAAGTCATTTCAGCCTTGCAATTTGGCGGCATAAACCATATTTATATACACAGAAATATAAAAATAGATAACAATGCCAGAAGAACTTATAACCATCCACACAGAATCTGACTATGCTGCAATGCGTAAAGCTGGTAGGCTGGCCGCTGAGGTGTTGGATTACATAGCCGATTTTGTGGCTCCTGGTGTTACAACTAATTACATCAATGACCTATGCCATAATATGATTACCCAGCACGGGGCAATTTCAGCTCCGCTTGGTTATAAGGGATTTCCAAAATCTATCTGCACTTCAGTTAACCATGTAGTATGCCACGGCATCCCGAATGATACCAAATTAAAAGATGGTGATATAGTTAATATTGATGTGACCACAAAAGTCGATGGCTGGCATGGCGATTCCAGCCGTATGTTCTATGTGGGTGAGCCATCTATAAAAGCCAAGCGCCTATGTCAGGTAACTTATGACGCAATGATGCTGGGCATCGAGCAGGTGAGGCCGGGTAATACTTTGGGCGATATAGGGCACGCAATCCAGGCTTATGTTGAAAAGCATAATTATTCAGTGGTGCGTGATTACTGCGGTCACGGACTTGGCAAAATATTCCACGCTGCACCAAGCGTTATGCACTTTGGCAAACCAGGGCAGGGAATGGTTTTAAAAGAAGGCATGTTCTTTACTATCGAGCCAATGGTAAATGCCGGAGGTTGGCAAACAAGATTAAATCAAAAAGATGGCTGGACTGTCTGGACCAAAGACAAATCCCTCTCAGCCCAGTTTGAACATAGCCTGGCAGTGACCAGCACCGGCTATGAAATTTTTACTGCATCTCCTACTGGCAGGAATTTTCCACCATATAAGTAAGTGGAATTAGAAACTTAAGAACCAGGAACCTAAGATTCCTAAATTCCTAATTCTTACTAGCCACAAGTCACAAGCCGCTCTATACTACCCCCCATGCAACAGCACGAACTTGACACCCTACCAGAAAACACGGCAGTCCACTACACCGGCCACCGACAGCGCCTGCGCGAACGGTTTTTAGCTGGTAAAAAAGGCAGTCTGCCGGATTATGAGGTGCTGGAGATATTGCTGTTTTCTTCTCATCCAAGGGGTGATGTAAAACCACTAGCGAAAGATTTAATTGCGCGTTTTGGTAGTCTGCCAAAAGTATTAAATGCACATCCATCCGAACTCCTTACTATCAAAGGAATGAACGAATCAGCGGTGGCGCAACTGCGTGCTGTGCAAGAGGCTGCTGAGCGATTACTAAAAGAGGATGTGATAGAAAAACCAGTGCTCCAAAGCTGGAAAGCGCTCCTGGATTATTGCCGCGCCAGTATGGGGCATTTAAATGGTGAGCAATTCCGTATATTATTTCTTAACCGCAAAAATATGCTGATTTCTGATGAGCTACAGGAAACTGGCACAGTTGACCAAACTCCGGTTTATCCGCGTGAGGTAGTAAAACGTGCTTTGCAGCTTGAGGCCTCATCTATCATTATGGTGCATAACCACCCAAGTGGTGATACTGCCCCATCAAAAGCAGATATTGTCCTGACCAAACAAATACAGCAAGCGGCAGCTACAATTGGCGTGATTCTGCACGACCATTTGATAGTCTCATCTAAAGGGCATTATTCATTTAAGACGAATGGAATAATCTAGAATTAGGAATCTAGGAACTAGGAATTTAGGAAAAATAATCTAAAATTCCTAGTTCTAAAGTTCTTAGTTCCAACTTAAGACATCAATTCAGACAATAACAAACCAAGTGATATATAAATCACACTCTGCACAACGCCAAGCGCAGCATTGCGTTGATTAATGATTTCGTTATCGATATCAACACCTGCTAGGATAACTTTATTAGCTATAAAAGAAAGTATACTTAAAACTCCCATCATAATGATAGAAACTCCAGCCCATGCTAATAAAAGCCATTGGATGTCGTAAGATTCAAATACCAGCATGTTTGAAGCGGCAGTAATAGCAAAGGCAGAACCAATTTTGCGGCCAGCAAAACGCGCAGCCATAGCTATGTTATCTTTGCGGATTTCATCTTGTAGCGGTTTGCCATCATTTAATTGTTTTAACCGGAGTGTACGCACATAAGTAGTAGCAGTAAGCAATAATTGCGATATCACAAAACCAGTTAGCACAGCTGCCATGCCCTCAATAGTATTAGCCTCTACCCACACCATCATAGTGCGGATTATTATAGCTGTTGCAATAACATTTCCGGCATCTACCAGGCCGGCAGAGATATTACCTTTTACAATTTCATCACGGATAGAAATTTTTGGTAGTGCGATCTTATCAAAAATGACACGGGTTATGGCCATTAGCACCAAACCCATAAGGCCATATAAACCAACCGATACAGCTGAATCTTCCAGGGTATAAATTGGATCACCATAAATAGCGCCTGTTAAAACAATAGTAACTGCAACAACCAAGCCAGCTAAGGAAAGACCAAATGCAGGGTTATCCTTTTTAAAAAGCTCTTTCGAAGTATTAATATGAGAAACGGCTCCCGAAACAAAACGTATTGAACTAAACACTAAAATTGCAATAGCCAGGTTAATTAGCATAATATAATTATAGCTATTATCCCAGTATACTAAATCAAAAGTACCCACTAAAGGCCTCCTTATAAATTTTTACAAGTATACTAGCTTTGTCGTTTATACCGAAAAAAGTCAAGAGAAAGTGTTAGATAAGCAATGGTTTATGGAAAAAGAATGGTAAATATATCACACTACTTAGTGAATAAAAAAAGGTCATCTTAATTATTTTAAGATGACCTTTTGCTGAAAGATACTAATTATCTTTTGATTGTTCCGTTGCGTATGTCACTATTACGCTTTTGCGTATATAGGCTTCTAATGCTAGCATATGGATCAAGCGATACCCTGTCGATTTCATCAATAACGCTTAAGCTATCAGCTCTTTTATCAAGCCCAGTAAGAAAACCGCGTGCTAAAGAAACATCATCGTCTAAGATATATGTAAATGGATCTACTACGATATCTACTACTGAACCAAACGCATCGCGTGCATTAGATGGGCCAAGGATAGGTAACATTAAATATGGTCCACCGCCGCTGCCATAAACACCCATAGTTTGGCCATAATCTTCCTTTCTGAATTTTAATCCTGCCGTATCTGCAACATCACCAAGGCCGCCAATTCCCCAGGTGCTATTTATTGCAAAGCGCCAGAACGAAGTAAATGCGCGGTCGGGGTCACCCTGCAATACTGCATTAAAGAATGTTACAGGTTCAGTAAGGTTTTGTAGAACGTTGCTGATACCTTTTCTTGCAAACTCAGGTACAATAACTTTATATGTTTTTGCTACAGGCTTTAGCAAGATTTTATCGAGAAAGCGGTTGAAACTATAAATAACCCTGTTTACTGGCTCAATAGGATCGCTAACTTCTACAGACGAATTGATATTCCTCATATCATAAGTAGAATCGCTTTTTGCATAGCTATTACTAGGTGTAATCGCTGTTGCAATAACTAAAGCAAACAGGAATGAAAAAATTCTAAAAAAGCTCATTTTGTGCTCCTGAGATTTTGTATACATTACTAAATTCTCTTAAATATAGCAAAATTTTGTTAAAATTTTATTAACAAGCATAAACGCAATCTATATATAAAAAAATAAAAAAATTTCCTTAGATTTCTAATAGTTTGGTGGTATTTGTGCACTTTATTTTTTACTACTGTGGCAAAAATATCTAATTATTAGGTAATTGAATGCGCTCTACTTTTTTCGCCAGGATTTCGGTTTTTGTGCGTATTAAAACCAAAGTGACAAAAAGGCTTATAAATGCAGCAAACATAAGCATAAGTGGAGCCATCATTGATCCGTCTATCGAAATTCCACCAGAGCGTATAATGCTAGCTGGTTGGTGCAGGGTGTTCCACAAATCTACCGAAAACTTTATTATGGGGATATTAACTAACCCGACTAAAGCAAGGATAGCGGAGGTTTTTCCCGCCCGTTCTTTATCATCATAGGCGTTGTAAAGCCCCATATATCCTAAGTAAAAGAAGAATAATATAAGCACTGATGTAAGCCTTGCATCCCACACCCACCAGGTACCCCAGATAGGTTTGCCCCACATTGAGCCAGTAACAAGGCAGATCAGTGTGAACGCTGCACCAATTGGCGCTGCAGATATAGCAACCATGTGTGATAACGGGTTACGCCATATTAGCCCTGCCGCTCCAAAGCTTGCTATAAAGCTGTAAATCATCATCGACATCCAGGCAGAAGGGACATGTATATACATTATCCGTACGTATTCACCTTGCTGATAGTCAGCCGGAGATGCAAATAATGCGTAATAAAGGCCTAAAGCTAATAAAATAACTGTAAGAACAGCAGAAAATGGCAGGATTTTATCTGCCATTTTCGTAAATTTACCTGGATTAAAATATTTGTGCATGGTTTTTTATACCCAATATGGAATATAATGGCCACAATTTTCTAGCTAAAAAACCTAAATGCTTAAAGGTGAAGAGAATTAGCAGTATTTAGGACGGCATCTGCATGACTTTCACTAGCTTTATGCTTCTCTGCATTGCGCCTTGTTCTCGATTCAAGTTCTGTTGCTCCTTGATCGCGTGACCTTCTAACACTAGACCCAAAATCAAAATTCCTAAGAGTTTGTGTTGCCCTTACCGTATCTTCTTTAGTGAGCGCTATTTCTTCGGCAGCATCTGTTGCAATCGCCTTAACTTCCAGAGATGGGCGAGCAAGGGCAATTGATCTTGCAGCAGTACGGCTCACATTATTTCCACTCATAGATAAAGTTTTTAAGTTCTTAAAATTATCACTATTGTACAGTAATTCTGCAAGATAATTGACAGAAACATCAGAAACATCATTGCGGTCTATATCAACTGATTCAATTGTCCGGTTGTTTTTTAAAGCGTCAAAAATAGATTTTATATTACCATCTCCTAATTTATTATTGAATAAGCTTAGCTTTTCAATAGCAGGATTGGTAGTTAAAAACTCTATAAGTTCAGGTATTTTGCTTCCTTTTGGCAAGCTTAAAATAATTCCTACCTCATTTTTGGCAATTGCTTCTTTAACGTCATTAATAGTTTTATACCTAGACATCGGCTTTCCTTAATAAATTAAAACTTACACAAGCATGCCTTTAGCACGTTTTTAGTAGAAGCGCAAGTTTGTGGCTAAATTCCTAATTAATATCTGACGTTAGGATTTAAAATACCATTAGGATCAAGCTGATTTTTAAGTTCAGTAGCCTGGTTACGGATATCTTGCGGAGTGTATTTATCATATGCCCATTGATTATGTGGGCCAATGCCGTGCTCAGTGCTAAAAGTGCCATTGTATTTATGTACTATTTTGTCATAAACCAGCTGTTGGATTGTCCGTTTATCCTCTGGTGCAATTCTGTGCGGGGCAGTTTTCGGCCATATTATGTTATAATGAGCAGCTCCAATCATTTCGTGACCAAATGGAACAACTATTAAAAACGGGTATTTTCCCAGTAGTTCCTTTGTCATTTCATGGCGGAAATTTGCTAATCCTTTACTAGTTGCTATGTCGGTTGCGATAACATCACCTTCTTTTGCGATTGCCTCTGAAATATGGTGGCGTACATGCCAGTATACATCCGGTTTACCCTGCAACCCGCTAGTAACCAGGCCAGTCGCCATAAGGTCAGACATGGCTGAAATTAACTTTTCTGATAAGTCTTCCTGTACATCAAATGAAGATATCTCAACTAGCAAAACATAATCACTTGCTGTTGTTTCATGTTCAAGCAGGTATCTGGTATTAGGGATATTTTTAGCTACAAGTTTTAGGGCAGTATCAGAGATTCCTTCAAATGCAGTAAGTTCTTTGCCAAAAATTTGTTTTAATTGGTTTAATATCTTATCGATAGCAGCGTCATTTTCTGGTACTATAATAATCGAGTCTGATTGTGCAGGAATTTGTTCTAACTGTATAACTGCTTCAGTTATAATGCCAAACCAGCCTTCTGATCCGATAAATGGATTAGCAAAGTCAAGGCTGCTATTATCTTGTAAAAGAGTCGAAAGTTGCAAGTTGCAAGTTGCAAGTGAGTTCGGTTTGCTTGCAACTTGCAACTTGTGACTTACGACTTCTCCACTTGCCAGCACAACAGTTAGTTCTAAGACGCGGCTTTTTACATTGCCATACCTGCCTGAACGGCCACCTGCTGCATTAGTGGCAATCAACCCGCCAATGTTACAACTGCCAGAAGAGCCAATATCAATGGGAAGCCATAAATTGCTATCTGCTAGTTTTGCATTTAATTCATCCAATATAAACCCAGCGCCGACATGAACGGTTTTATCTGTGGTGTTTAATTTAAAAATATCTTTATTTAGCAGTTCCGTGGAAAGTACAAGTTGTAAGCCACTAGGATCAGGGTTTGAAGCTCCAACAAGGCCGGTGTTTCCACCTTGTGGTACTACCTGGATTTTACCTTCATTGCAGATACTTAGGATTTCCGCCACTTCTTTGGTGGTTTTTGGTCTTACAACACATAGGGATTTGCCTTTGCCATAGCGGTAGCCTTTCTCGTATTTTGCAGTTTCTAATGCTGGATTATATTTGCTGAAAAGTTCCATATTGTTAGTTTTATTAAATTATATAAAAGTTAGGCTAGTTTATTAAAGTTATTAGAAATTACACTAACTTTTATAACTTTAGATAATTTAGTTGTTGTGTAGTTAACTACATTGTATTACAATGTAGTTATAAGGAGAAAAAAGATGACAACGCCTATTTCTATAAGACTGGATGATAATCTTGATGCTAGACTTAGTGCTATTGCTGAAATAACCGGCAGATCAAAGTCGCATCTTATCAGGCAATTGATAGACGACCATATAGAAGTTATGGAAGATTTATATATTTCCCTGCGTAGGCTGGAAAAGGGTGAGGATAGATATAGCCTTGATTCAGTTAAGCAGGAGCTGCTATCTGATGACTAGTTGGAAGGTTGAGATATTACATAGCGCAAAAAAAGAATTGCACAAACTTGGTAAAGATAAGGCACTATTTTTAATAGAAAGATTTGAAGAAAAAGTACTAAGACAAAGCCCGCCAACTGTTTTTTCTAAATCGTTACAACATGAATTATATGGGTTATGGCGGCTTCGGATAGAGGATTACTGCATTGTTTATAGGATAATTCCTGATATAAGACTTATTGAGATAACAAGGGTAGCTCATAGGAAAGAAGTTTATAAATAATGCCATATTCATCCTTACAAGATTTTATCACCCAACTGGAAAAAGACGGCGACCTGGTGCGTGTTAGCGAGCCAGTTTCAACATTTCTTGAAATGACGGAAATCCAAACTCGTGTGATTGCAGAAGGTGGACCTGCCATATTATTTGAGAATGTAATAACACCAAACGGTAAATCAGATATTCCGGTGTTGGTAAACCTGTTTGGTACAGTAGAACGTGTTGCAAAAGGCATGGATTCTACACCAGAAAAGCTACGTGAAATTGGAGAAACGCTGGCATTTCTCAAACAGCCAGAACCTCCGGGTGGATGGAAAGAAGCATGGGAAATGCTGCCAATCCTAAAAAAAGTGATGAGCATGTCGCCAAAAACAGTTGGAAAGGCGCCATGTCAGGAAGTTGTATTAACTGGTGATGACATTGATTTAGCAAAACTGCCTATCCAGACCTGCTGGCCAAATGAGCCAGCACCACTAATTACTTGGCCTTTGGTAGTAACTAAAGGGCCTACTGGTAGCGCAGAAGACAACTTCAACCTCGGCATTTACCGCATGCAGGTAACGGGTAAAAACACAACTCTTATGCGCTGGCTGAAACACCGTGGCGGGGCGCAGCAACATAAACGGTGGGGCGAAAGCAGACCTGAGCCGTTCCCGGCGGCAGCCGTAATTGGTGCAGACCCGGCAACAATCCTTGCTGCAGTAACCCCAGTGCCAGAAACGCTTTCCGAATACCAGTTTTCAGGACTCTTACGTGGTAAAAAAGTAGAGCTAGTAGATTGTAAAACTATCCCGCTGAAAGTTCCGGCAGAGGCAGAAATTGTGCTGGAAGGCTATGTGAGCCTTGACTGTTATGGCGATGAAGGTCCTTATGGCGACCATACAGGCTATTATAATTCGGTGGAGCAATTCCCGGTGTTTACCATCACAGCCATTACAATGCGTAAAAACCCGATATACCTTAGCACTTATACTGGCCGCCCACCTGATGAGCCATCGGTTTTGGGTGAGGCGCTAAATGAAGTTTTTGTGCCGCTGCTAAAGCAACAATTCCCTGAAATTGTAGATTTTTGGCTTCCACCGGAAGGCTGCTCTTACCGCGTTGCAGTTGTTTCCATGAAGAAAGCATACCCAGGACACGCCAAGCGTGTGATGATGGGTGTGTGGTCGTACCTGCGCCAGTTTATGTATACCAAATTCGTTATCGTAGTTGATGACGATATTAATGTGCGCGATTGGAAGGATGTTATCTGGGCAATCTCCACCCGTATGGACCCGGCACGCGATATGACATTCATAGAAAATACCCCGATAGATTACCTCGATTTTGCCTCGCCTGAATCAGGCCTTGGCAGTAAAGTTGGGTTTGATGCTACTAATAAACTACCGCCAGAAACCAACCGCGAATGGGGGATGAAAATTGCTATGGATGAGGAAGTCATCGAGAAAGTCACCCGCGATTGGGAAAAATATGGCATTCCTGGCAGTGGTAAAAAGATTTGGTAAACTATTAAAAGGTGTAATTTGTGTTAAAGAATTTTCTCCTCTGCATGCTTTTAGTATTAATTTCATCTATCTCCCAAGCTGCGCCTACTACAAACGCATATAAGATTCTCCCTGCCGAAAGCAGCATAAAATTTGAAGCCGAGCAATCAGGCCAACCAGTAAAAGGTGAATTCAAAACATTCGCAGCGGATATTAAATTCAGCCCTGATGCATTAGAACGAAGCCACGCCAAAATTACCATCGAAATGGGCAGTTTTATTATTGATGACATGATGGCTAAGAGTGAGCTGAAACAATCGGCTTGGCTTGATATAAAGGCCTTCCCACAAGCTATTTTTGAAACCGAAAGCTTTAAAGCACTGGGTGATAATAAATACGAAGCTGCAGCAAACCTTACTATTAAAGGAAAAAAACAGCCTGTGAAATTGCTGTTTACCCTAAATGAATTTAGTAAAGAGAATGCTTACATGACTGGTGAAACTACACTAAAACGTACGGTTTTTGGCATTGGTGAGAATGATACCGAGTCAGTGAAAGATGATGTGAAAGTTTATGTTGTAGTTAAGGCAATAGGAATAACTAACTAGTCTAACTTGCATTTCTATCCCTATCTGCTAGATAGATTTATTAATTCGTTAATAAAAAAGAGGTGTGATTGTGGGAAGGTATTTAAGTGTTGCAAAATTAGAAGCAAAAATTTTAGAAGGTGACAATGAGCCTTCGCTAAAAATACAAAACAGTGTGAAACGTGAGCAATCTGGGCATGAGGCTGAAATAGCAAATTTAAAAACTATACTTGCTAAACCAGAAATAATAGAGAAATTAAATCAACCTGGATGCAAACTTGATTTGTCACTTAATGGCCTTACTCGAAGTATGGCGGAATCTATTTTAGATTTACTACAAGAAAACGGTGTAAAAGCAGAAATTATTATATTACCTAATCTTTGTGTTTATCAGGAAAATATAGAACAGCAGGAAGAAGACCTAAAGGCCTTAATAAAGGCAAGAAAAGAAGATAAAAACAACACACTTAATCTTGGCACAAAAGCACAGAAAATTTCTGAAGGAAATACGCCTGTTAAGAGGATCATTAGATCGCCGGAAGGAGCACTGACAACAGAATTTAAAGACAATTTTTTAACGCCAACAAAAATTACAAAGTCAAAACGTGCTTTAACAGCAGAATCAAGAACGCTGACAAAAGAACAAGAGATTGAGCCATTGCAACCACTTTACGAAGAAAAAGATTACTTAACACCAAGCACATCGCGCTCAAGGTTAAGAGCTGCTTCATCAGTATCGCCTGGAACTAAGTGGCAGGAAAAAATTGCTCAGGATGAAAAGGTTGAAGCTCCGCAGCTCAATATCTATTAGTTAACAACAAGATAATGACAGCCCTAAACCTATAGTGTATATATAAATCCTTTGAAAAAGGACTTGTATGGACAATTGCATGGCAGAGAAATATGACAGTAGTGGCTATTTGGTAAAACGGCTGCTAGGCGGGTATATAAGTAAGCATTATGCCAAGTTAATAGCAGCTGTTTTGGCTATGTTTATAGTGGCGGCTGCTACTGCCGCTATGGCATGGATAATGCAGCCTATAATTGATGATATTTTCCTCAATAAAGATAATTCAAAACTAATGCTTATCTCAATTGGGGTGATAGTTATATTTGCAGTAAAAGGATTTGCTACTTATTGGCAGGATTACCTGATGCAGTGCCTAGGCCAGCGCATTATTACTGATATGCAGATCGAGCTTTATAACCACCTGTTGTATTCAGATCTGGCCCTGATAAATAGCGAATCGTCCGGTAAAATAATTTCGCGTTTTACTAATGATATAGGGCGCCTTCGTGCCAGTACTATCATAGTTACTACTGGCCTTGCCAAAGAGTTGCTGACGCTTATCGTTCTGGTTGGGGTAATGTTTTACCAAAGTTTTACCCTTGCTTTAATTGCCTTTACTGCCTTTCCGGTTGCAATATACCCACTTATGAGGTTGGGTAAAAAAATGCGTAAAATTTCTCATAGAACGCAGGAGCAGCTAGGTGATTTTACAGTTAGGCTTGATGAGACTTTTAAAGGTGCGCGGGTAATAAAAGCCTATCGTCAGGAACAGTTTGAGATTAATAAAGCCGGGAGTGCACTAGAAAAGATATACCAGCTATTTGCTAAAGCAGCACGTAATCAAGCGATGACATCTCCTATGATGGAAACTATAGGGGGGCTTGCTGTAGCATCAGTTATTTGGTATGGCGGTTCGCAAGTTATTGAAGGGACTACAACCTCTGGCCAGTTCTTTTCATTCATAACTGCAGTGCTTGCTGCGTATAAACCGGCCAAAAGCCTCTCTGGCATGAACAGTAATTTACAGGAAGGGTTGGCTGCGGCAAAGCGTGTATTTAGCTTGCTTGATATAAAACCAGTCATTACCGAGAAAGCAAATGCTATTGCATTACCGGGAAAACAGCATAAAATAAGTTTTGAAAATGTTGTGTTTAGCTATGATGATAATAAAACAGCATTAAACGGCATCTCGCTTGAAGTGCATAATGGCAAAACCATAGCATTAGTTGGCCCTTCTGGTGGTGGAAAAAGTACCATAATGAACCTTGTCCTACGGTTTTATGATCCCAGCAGTGGCAGAATAAAAATCGACAATACTGATATCAGGGATATTACCCTTACATCGCTGCGTGATAGTATAGCCTTCGTCAGCCAGGATATAACATTGTTTGATGACACTATTGCAGCCAACATTGCCTATGGTAAACCAGATGCTACTGAAGGCGAAATAAAACAGGCCGCAATACTAGCGGCTGCTGATGAGTTTATTACACAGCTACCAAATGGTTACAATTCAGTGATTGGCCAGGATGGTATGACTTTATCTGGCGGACAGAGACAGCGTATTTCCATCGCCCGCGCAATGCTAAAAAATGCGCCTATATTACTGCTTGATGAAGCAACTTCAGCGCTTGATCCAATTTCAGAAAAGAAAATACAAAATGCGATAGAACAATTGATGAAAGGGCGTACTACCATTGTTATTGCGCACCGCCTTTCAACTGTGGAAAATTCTGACCTGATTTACGTGATAAAAAATGGTACAGTTGTAGAGTCAGGAAAGCATCAGGAACTGATAGAAAAGCAAGGTGAATATAGCAGATTATATAGAGGGCTCGAATCGTGAAGCTAACGAAAAGAATCCTGAAAAGCGATTTCTTCCAGGCACTTATTTGCCGCCTGGCGCATATTTATATCTGGTTTGTTTATACATCCAGTGCCTGGGAAATAAAAGGCCTGCAACATATGAACAGCTTAATAAAAGCTGGCAAACCATTTATTATAGCTTTCTGGCACGGAAGGTTATTAATGATGCCACCATTTGCCGCTAGTCACAGAGCCCCAATACACGTTCTTATATCGACTCATAATGATGGTGAATTAATAGCTAAAGTAACACAGCATTTCAAAGTTGGGGTAATCAGGGGGTCTTCTAAAAAAGAAGGTTTGAGTGCGATACGCAGTGTATTTAGAATCCTGAAAAAAAATGAAATTGCTTCAATAACTCCGGATGGCCCCCGCGGCCCAAGGATGCGTGTGAGCGGTACTGTAATTGATCTGGCGAAAATGGCACAAGTGCCAATTATCCCAATGACATATTCGGTATCAAAATGCAAAATAGCCAATAGTTGGGATAGGTTCATGATAGCAAAGCCCTTTAGCAAGGGTATTGTTATTTATAGTGAGCCTATTTTTGTAGATAAAGATTTAACTACAGAAGCTATGGCAAATATTGGGCTGAAATTAGAGAAAGTATTAAATGATATAACTATAGAGGCTGATACAGCTGTTGGGATTGTTCCTGTTAAACCAGAAAATTTGGCGGCGTAATGCTAAGATTATACCAATTATTAACTCGTAGTTTAGCGCCTCTTATCAGCATATACCTGCTTAAAAGGATGAGAAGGGGTAAGGAAGACCCAGTACGTTTTTCTGAGCGTTTTGGTAAAACTGGAGTGGAGAGGCCTGACGGAAAATTAGTATGGGTACATGCTGCCAGCGTTGGTGAGTCTATCTCAGTTTTACCTATAATAACAAAACTGGTAGAGCCCAATGGGGATATTAATTTTTTGCTTACTACCGGTACAACGAGTTCAGCAAGGATAGTGGCCGAACGTTTACCTGCCCGTACTATCCACCAGTATGTGCCGATAGACACACTTGATGCTGTTACAAATTTCTTAAGCCATTGGAAGCCTGATTTAGCATTATGGGTAGAATCGGAATTATGGCCAAATCTGGTAACCCAGGCATCTAAAATATGTCCGATGTTATTGCTAAATGGGAGAATGTCGGAAAGATCATATAATAAATGGCAGCGCCATAAATCTTTAAGTAACATGATACTTAGTTGTTTTAGCCTTATACTAGCCCAAAGCAAGCATGACGCAGAGCGTTTTGAGAAACTAGGTTCAAATAATGTTAAATACATAGGCAACATAAAATATGACGCCCCACCTTTACCTGACGATGAAGAGAAGCGTAGATCATTAGAAGTTATGATTGGTAGCCGTCCAATATGGCTTGCGTCTAGCACCCATAATGGCGAAGAAGAGTTGATTGCAGAAGCGCATAAAAAGCTAAAAGAGCAGTACCCCCAGATACTTACTATAATTGCTCCGCGTCATCCTGCGCGTTCTGCAGAAATTATACGCACTTTATATGATATGGGAATGAGTATAAGTTTGCGTTCTATTGATGACGAGATAACAGACCGGACAGATATTTATCTGGCAGATACTATGGGTGAGCTTGGTATATTTTATCGCCTTGCCAAAATAGTATTTATAGGTGGTACATTAGTCCAGTGGGGTGGCCAAAACCCTCTTGAACCTGCAAGGTTAGGATGCTCGATCGTTCATGGCCCACATATGGATAATTTCGCTGAAATAGAAAGTGAATTGGCGCAGCATAATGCAGCAATTATAGTGCAGGATAGTAACACCCTTGCAAATGCAGTTGCCAGTTTAATTGGTGATGAGCATAAACGTAATTATATTGCATTAGCTGCCCTGAAGGTGGTAAGGGAAAAAAACGGCGTGTTGGATGCGTATGTGTCTGCAATAGGCCAATATTTAAGGTAAGATATGCATCAGCCTCGGTTTTGGAAATACCATTCATATCTTAGCAGACTATTGCTACCGGCTGCAGCCATTTATGGAGCTATAAGCGCCATACGTAATTGTATAGCAATTCCATATACTTCAAATATTCCTGTAATTTGCATAGGCAATGTCACAGTAGGTGGCGCCGGAAAAACACCTACTTCTATATTGATAGCCAGAACGCTGCAAGATATGGGGCATAAACCAGTTTTCTTAAGCCGCGGGTTTGGCGGTAAACTCTCTGGTGTTTTAGTAGATGAAAAAATACATAGTAGCAGTGATGTTGGTGATGAGCCGTTACTACTTGCTAAAATTGCACCTGTAATAGTCTCTCGGGATAGAAAAATGGGAGCAAAATTAGCAGAGAATATTGGTGATGTTATTATCATGGATGATGGCCTGCAAAACCCAACAATTCATAAAACCAGATCGTTTTTAGTGATAGATGGTACTTATGGCATCGGTAATGGACAAATATTACCTGCAGGGCCGTTACGTGAAAAATTCAAATCGGCACTTAAAAAAGTATCTGCTGTTGTATTAATAGGAGAAGATAAGCATAATATCTCTTCTGCTATAGGTGATAAAACAATTATCAGGGCTACTATTGTTTCGCTTGAAAAAAATACTACTGATAGAAGTTACATAGCTTTTGCTGGAATTGGTAATCCGGATAAGTTTTTTAACACATTAAAAGAAAATAATTATAAATTAATAGAAACTATAGCTTTTCCAGATCACTACCCTTACACAAAAAATGATATTGCAAAACTCAAAGAAAAAGCTAAAAACCTAAAGGGAGAGTTAATTACTACTGAAAAAGACTTTGTACGCATTGCTCCGGAATTATGCGATAATATAAATACTCTGCCTGTTAATCTGGTGGTTGAGGATGTTAATCTTATAAAAAATATATTAAAAAATGATGCTTAAATTTCGCCACATACTTGAGGCCGTAGCTGTAAAATCAATTTATTGTTTATTTAAGCTAATGCCAATTGAAACTGCTTCATCTATAGCTGGTAGTTTAGGTAGGGCAATTGGTCCGTTACTTTCAGTCAATAAGGTAGCAGGAAAAAATATCAGGAATGCATTACCTGAACTTTCTGATGCAGAAGTAAATAATGTCCTAAAAGGTATGTGGGATAATTTAGGCAGGGTAGTTGGTGAATTCCCACATATGAAAAATGTTACAGGCAAACTATTTGATGAAATTGCCCAGGTAGAAGGTGCAGAAAATATACAGGCTGCAAACGGAAGGAATACTAGCACTATTTTCTTTTCCGGTCATTTTTCCAATTGGGAAATGATTCCCAAAACTATTTATGAAAAAGGCTCTCCTACAGTGCAGCTGGTATACCGCAAATCCAACAACCCCTATCTTGATAAACTGATTCTGGATACAAGAGCGGCTTATTCTTCAAATTCAATACCAAAAGGTTCTGTTGGCGCGCGCTATCTGATTAATGCCATAAAGAAAGGCCATCCAATTGGTATGCTGGTTGACCAGAAGCAAAATGACGGTATAGCTGTCCCATTTTTTCATAAGCCTGCTATGACAGCCCCTGCCATAGCCAATCTTGCGCTTAAATATGATTGTGCTTTAGTCCCCCTGCAGGCGATAAGGACAAAAGGTGCAAAATTTAAAATTAAGGCTTACCCGCCAATGACACTTACAAAAACAGGTGATACAGAGCAGGACATACTTAATATAATGCAGGCTATAAATGAGCACCTGGAAAACTTTATTCGCGAGAACCCAAGCCAGTGGTTCTGGGTGCATAACAGATGGCCTAAGTGAAGTGTAGCTAACCAAAATAAAAGGACGAGCGAGGCTCGTCCTTACTTGCACTAACTACTTACACTTGCACTATCTTAGAACGTCTGCATCTTAAATCTTAAGTTACATAGTGCAGTAGTAGCAGTAAATTGGTATTCTGCAGGGTTTGGAGTAGTATTTTGGCACGCTGTTGCTAACACACCTGCATTAGTAAAATCAGCACCTGTTTGAGTGTCAGGGTTGGCTGCAGCACCATTTACAGCCTGCAAGTCACCAGCATTAGGTACGCCATCATCAATCTTAATGTCAATATTATAAGCCTCAACCGGTACAAAAACGTCTGCAGTTGCATAAGCATTTGTAGCGCTGGAACCTGGAACACCGGTTACGAAATAGTTATAAGTACCATCTGTGTAAACACCCCAGCCTCTTGAACCAAATTTCATTTGCGGCATATTTTCACCTACAACCTGATTTACACCAGCTGCTGCGGTTGCAGCTTCATATCCATCAAACACACCCTTTATTAACTCTTTTCCAGGGGTGGTGAGCTGAGACCAGAAACAGGATATTTCCCCATCATATAAAGCTTTTACACCGTTATGGTCTTCAATTTTACCATCTCCATCACCTAGGTTGGCCTCTCCATCACACCCTGAAGTAGCTGCAGCTGCTGTTGCAACCGCTGAACATCCTGATGGGCTATCATCTTCACCATCACAGAAACCAAATTTGTCGGAGTCAGTATCACCTGGGATACCTGCATATTTTCCTATGAATGTATTTACTGCTACCTGGAAATCCTGGTACTGGCGCACAGTAGAGCGAAGTTCTGCTGCCTTGATTAAGTCCTGTCCTACCAGAACACCGCTTACGATGAGTCCAATAACAACTAATACAATCGCTAACTCCACTAACGTAAAACCTTTTTGTTTTTTAGATATACGGGTCATTTTTTTCTCCATTATGAATCTTTAAACGTTAGTTCCAATTATATCTGCTGACGCAATCTTAATGTACAAGATGCAACAGTGATTGTTGTAACATATGTTCCTACAACAGTTGCCGCTGAAACGCATTGGTCTGCACCGGCTGCATCAGGAGCGGTATTAGCATTAGTTGCATGTCCATCCCTGGCTTGTACTAATCCTCTGCCTGGCATGCCATCATCAACTTTTTCATCGATGCTGCGCGCTTCCAGTGGAGTGAATAAGTCAGAAGTTAAGTACACTCCTGATGCGCCACCTGCAACACCCATTATGTAGTAGTTTACGCCGCTTGCAGTATAAACACCCCAATAACTGCCGGCCTTAGTAGCAGGAAGTATAGCAGAAATTGTACCTGAAGTAACAGCAGCGGCACTATAAGAGCCGCTAATTAGCGATGCTCCGGTAGACCCTAAGTGATTCCAGAAGTTTACATTTTCTCCAACATCTCCAGCTCCATCTGCTGCAAGGTCAGCATCAGTTGATAAAACACCATCACCATCACCATCACCGGTAAAACCAAAGTTTGTTGCACCAGCCACATCACCTGGTAAACCAGCATATTTACCTTTAAATGTTGCAGCGGCAGAATTAAATCCTTCGTACTGGGTAACTGCAGCGCGTAGCTCAGCAGATCTCACAAGGTCTTGCCCTACTAGTACGCTGGCTATTATAAGACCTATAATAACGAGTACGATTGATAACTCTACCAGAGTAAAACCCTTTTGCGATTTTTTCTTATGATTATATGTCATCACCGTCTCCATAATTTTCTTTATCAATTTGGGCTTTCCCGTATGTATCAAATGTAACTCTAATGTGCGTTAATAACTCACCAAATGGTAAAAAATTACAAAATACGCATGTCAAATTACAAAATAAGCATTGAGAAAGCAATTGATAGTTTATAATCTTAGGAGAAAAGTGTTAAATAATTGCTAATAGGAAAAGCGCAAAAGCTAAATAGCGCAAAAGCGCAAGTATTAAATGCTCGCTTTTGCGCCCTTGTATTGTGCTACTTTAACGCCTTACAGGCTTTTGCAATTCGTTCACACGCAGTTTTCAGGATTTCGTCTGATGTGGCGTAAGAAATACGGAAAAA
>JAJONM010000059.1:12500-13576 GCA_021323415.1 Rickettsiaceae bacterium | reverse complement strand
CTTTTTAAAAGATTTATTATTGTACCGTAATCTGTTTCAAGTTCCGTTTTTCCATCTTCACTTAATAAACGACAGCTATTATTTTTCTGGGCCTTTTCTCCCTCTTTGTAAGTATCGTCATGAAAACGATGATCCGTCCCATACAATATTCTCTGAACTTTACCTTGGGTTGTACTGCACCATTTGTAAGCCTCAAAATAATTTACAGGCACTCCTTTGCCATAATAATACATAGAAACCACCTCAGCAGTGCCCCAATTTGCCCCTGCTTCTTTTTCTTTTACCTGCAATTTTAAAGCTTCCGAAAAATATTTATCCGCCCCCTCATTACCGTAATAATAAACTCTTCTGATATCTGAAAGATTGCCGGATTTTACAAACCACTCTGCTGCCTTTTTTGCATCCATCACTTCCGCACTATCATCAGGCTCATAAATTGTAGCAATCGTATACTCAACATCACTGATCTTCTGCTTATCTTGATTGTTTTTATTATTTACCGCTTTTAAATACCATTCCAAAGCTTTGTTATAGTCTCCTCCAGAATATTCCTTATTTGCAAGCTCAAGCTGCATATCAAAATCACCATTATTTGCTAATTCTAATTTTCGTTTATTATCTATTATCCGATCTGCGGAATACTGCGCGGATTCATTTCCGTTCTTTGCAGCCAGAGAATACCACTTTAGCGCTTCTTCTTGATCAGGAGTTACATTAATAATTCCCCTCGCGATAATACCGATATAGTCAAGCATTTCAGTACGCGTCATAGGATAAGAAAACAACACATCTCCTCCTATCTGATACATCTGTGCCATATAATATTGATATTCAGCATCTCCTGCCACCGCCGCTTTTAAGATTATTAAAAACTCTTCATCCAATTCTTTATCTACAAGTGCACCAAGTAATACTTTTTCTAAATCTTTATCTAAAACAGCCTTCCTAAAATATTGATTTTCTTCTTCCACCGCCGTTTGTAATATTACTAAAAACTCCTCACCCAATTCTTTTTCTTTATCTACAACTCCACCAAGTAATAATTTTTTTAAATCTTTATCTAAGAGACTCTTCTT
>JAJONM010000059.1:0-7500 GCA_021323415.1 Rickettsiaceae bacterium | reverse complement strand
CTGTGGTGGGCAGGGTATTAGAAAACAGCGCGGCTGCCCAAGCTGGCCTTACTATTGGTGACACAATATTATCCATGGATAATGAAAAAATAGGGTCATTTAACGACATACAGCGTATAATAGCCATAAATACCGGAACATCTATAGAAACCACATTTCTTCGTAACGGCCAAGAGCAAACAGTTTCTATCACTCCTATAATAACCAGCCGGAAGGACATGTTCGGCAATGACATAAAAGCGGCAATGCTGGGTATATCCTCAAACACAATCTTTTATGAAAAATTAAACATACTGCAGGCACTTGGCGCCGCCACAGTAGAAACCTATAATATTTCCACCTCTACCCTTAAAGCCATAGGCCAGATGATTACAGGCGAGCGCTCGGTAAAAGAAATCAGCGGCCCTATCGGCATTGCAAAGTATTCAGGACAATCCGCCGAGCAAGGCTGGCGCACAGTATTATGGTTCATGGCCGTACTGTCTATCAACCTGGGATTGGTGAATTTTTTCCCTATCCCGGTATTAGATGGTGGACACCTACTTTATTATGCTGTAGAAGCAGTTCGCGGTAAACCCCTTGCAGATAAAGTACAACAATGGGGCTTTAAGATAGGAATCGCATTAGTTGTCACACTGGCTATATTCGCTATTTTTAATGATATCCGCAACCTTTTTTAATTAAGACAGGTTCTTAAATTATGCATAAACTTTCCTTTATAGTAATTGCAATATCTTTATTAATTTCCCCCATCGCAAGAGCTGAACGCATAACTGACATAGTTATCGAAAACAACCAGCGCGTAGAAATTGAAACTATTAAATCATACATGGATATTTCAGCTGGTGACCAGTTTGATCAGGAAAAGATAAACTCTTCCTTAAAGAAAATGTTTGCAACAGGCCTGTTTGCTGACATATCAGTATCTCGCTCTGGCGGCGCTGTAGTTATAAAAGTAACGGAAAATCCGATAGTAAACAAAGTTACTTTTGAAGGTAATAAACGTATTAACGATGATGTGCTAACAAACGAGGTAAGTTTGTCACCTCGTTCTGTATATACTAAAGCAAAAATTCAGGATGATACTAACCGTATTCAAGACATTTACCGCAAAAGCGGACGCTATTCAGTATCAGTAGAGCCTAAAATTGTAGAGCTGGATCAAAACAGGGTTAATATTATCTTTGAAATAAGCGAAGGTAAAAAAGCGACTATTGGAAAAATATACTTTCTTGGCAACCAGATGTTTAGTGATAACGACCTGAAAAATGTTATCACTTCTAAAGAATCACACTGGTATAACTTCTTCACAAGCAACGATACTTATGATTCAGATAAGGTTGCTTATGATAGTGAATTACTACGTAAATACTATACATCAAAAGGCTATGCCGATTTTAGGGTTATCTCAAACACAGCTGAAATAACACAAAATAAAGAATCTTTTATCCTGACTTTTACACTTGAGGAAGGTGATAAATACAAATTCGGCGATATGAATATCACTAGCAGCCTGCCAACTTTGCAAGTTGACCCGCTACGCGAAGTAATTAAAACTAAAAAAGATAAAACCTTCGATTCTAGCCAGATTGACAAAACTGTGGATGCAATGACTACTAAACTAAACGATACCGGCTATGCATTCGTTGAAATTTCACCAAAATTTGCTAAAAACGAAGAATCAAAAACTATTGGCATAATCTATCAGATTGCCGAAGGCCCAAAAGTATACATTGACCGTATTAACATCACTGGAAATGTCAGAACACTCGATAAAGTAATCCGTAGGGAATTCAGGTTAGCAGAAGGCGACCCGTTCAATTCCGCAAAAATAAAACGCTCACAGCAACGTATCCAGAATCTGGGCTTCTTCGATAAGGTGGACATCGACAGCGAAAAGACTGATGTAGCTGACAAAGCAAACTTAAAAGTATCAGTAGCTGAAAAATCTACAGGCGAGCTTAGCTTCGGTGCCGGATATTCTACGCACGACGGCGCACTTGGTAACATAAGTCTTTCCGAGAAAAACTTACTTGGTAGAGGCCAGGATTTACGCATCGGGTTACAAAGATCCCAGGCTGGGCTTACTATCGATCTTGGTTTTACTGAGCCATATTTTATGGATAAGGACCTTTCAGCTGGTTTTGATGCCTGGAGCATAAAGAGTAACCGTATGGATAATGCCGCCAGCAGTACCGACTCGAAAGGTTTTTCTCCTCGCGCTTCTTATAGCATTACCGAAAATTTAAGGCATACACTAAGGTATATTATTGTTGAGGATAACGTAACTAACATTAGAGATGATGCATCTGCGCTGGTAAAAAGCCAGGCAGGCAGCACTATCGGCTCTATAATTGGCCAAACATTCGTTTATGACAAAAGGGATAGCCGCTTTAGTCCTAAAAGTGGTTATTACCTATCTCTTGATCAAAGGTTAGCAGGCCTGGGTGGCGACTTAAATTATATAAAACACGAAGCAAAAGCTGGTTATTACATACCGGTTTATAAAGAAGAGTTTATCTTGAAATTTGATTTAAGCGGTGGTCACATCGCCGGATATAACGGCAAGGATATTAGATTCGCAGATAACTTCCGTTTAACTGGGCGCAAAGTGCGTGGCTTTAGCTCAGTTGGTTTTGGACCGACCGATATTAGCACCAGCACTGTTGATCCAACAGTATTAGGTGGTAAGAGATATTACGCACAGTCAACTGAACTGGAATTCCCAATTGCCTTTGTCCCTGACGAATTAGGCTTTAAAGGCTTTATATTTAATGATCTGGGTTCGGTAACAGGTTACGATGACAATCTGGGCCTTAACATTATTGACCGTGACAGGTTGCATGCTTCAGCTGGTATTGGTTTCTCGTGGGTATCGCCACTTGGGCCACTTAATGTAAGCTATGCAAAACCATATTTAAAAGAAGATTTCGACGATACTCAGCAACTTCAATTTGATTTTGGTACAAGGTTCTAGTATTTAAATAAAATCATTTTATATAACGGATGGATTAACAAATGAAAAAAATAATCGGAATTTTCGCAGTTGTTTTACTTTTCTCTGGAATGAATGCTTTTGCAAAAGAAGGAAGCAATGACATAGCAGTTGTTGATATCCAAAGAGTATTACAAGATGCTAACGCAGCAAAAGATATTCGTGACCAGATAAAAGTTCTGCGCGATAAATACCAGGCGGATATATCCAAAGAAGAAGAAGATTTACGTAAGGCTGAACAAAAATTAACTGAACAAAAATCTATCCTTTCTCAGGATGCTTTTAAAGACAAACGCGAAGAATTCAAAAACAAACTAAATAAAGCTCAACGTGATGTTCAGGAAAAACGTACTCAACTTGATGCTTCTTTGAACGATTCAATTGGTCAGGTGCAAAAAGTTGTATTCGACATCATTAGCGAAATAGCTAAAGAAAAAGGCTTTAAACTTGCTGTTCCTACATCACAGATTCTTTATTCTGAGGATAGCATGAACATCACTGATGAAGTTTTACAAAGGCTGAATAAAAAGCTTCCTACAGTTAAAGTAAAAACTGATGTAAAACCAGCTGCTGCATCTGCTGCTGGTAAAAAGAAGGAAGACAAAAAAGCAAAAGATGAAAAGGCACAATAATAATGCCAGACCTGGATTTTTTTAACACTATATCTCCACTTGATCTGGAGGAAGTTGCTGCTATTGGTGGATGCAAAATCCACGCTGCTGGCAATGTAAAAAAACTCCATGGCGTTGCTCCTATAGATAGCGCAACTGCAAATGATTTAACATTCCTTAGCAACCAGAAATACGCCAGCTCATTAAAGAATAGCAAGGCCGGCGCTTGCATACTAAATGAAGCTAACATCAGCAAAGCGCCTGATGGTATGGCTATGCTTGTTTCAAAAAATCCTTATGCATCATACGCAAAAATTGCTGCAAAATTTTATCCGGATGATGAAAGAAATGGAGAAATATCTCCAGCTGCCTTTATCGATAGTAGTGCTAGCATAGGTAAAAATTGCACTATTGAAGCAGGCGCATTCATTGGTAAAAACGTAAAAATCGGTAACAATACATATATCGCTTCAGGTGCATACCTTAATAAAGGCGTTAAAATTGGCAATAACTGCACTATTTCGCATAACGTAACCTTAAGCCACACTATAATCGGCAATAATGTACTGCTCCATCCTGGGGTACGTATAGGCCAGGATGGCTTTGGCTTTGCTACCGAAAATGGTGTTCATATAAAAGTACCGCAGCTTGGACGCGTAATTATAGAAGATTATGTAGAAATCGGTGCTAACACCTGTATAGATCGCGGCGCCGGGCCAGATACTGTTATCGGCCAGGGCACACAAATTGATAACCTCGTACAAATTGGTCACAACGTAAAAACCGGCAAGGGCTGCGTTATTGTTTCCCAGGCTGGTATTTCAGGCAGCACTAAACTTGGCGATTATGTTATTTTAGGAGGTCAGGTAGGTGTAGCAGGTCACTTGAATATTGGTAGCATGGTAAATATTGCAGCAAAAAGTGGTGTTGCACAAGATATTGAACCAAAACAAATTATCGGTGGCTATCCGGCAGTTCCAATCCGCCAATGGCACCGCCAGTCAATATCACTAGCTAAGCTAGCAAAAGGAAAGGATAAAGAAGATGAATGAATCTAACCAAAGCATTATAGATATTGATCAAATTATTAATATGATACCTCACCGCTATCCTCTGCTATTGATAGATAGGGTAACCGAAATTAATGAAGATGGGATAGTAGCGCTAAAAAATGTTACCTTTAATGAGCCGCATTTTACTGGCCATTTCCCTAATAAACCGATTATGCCAGGCGTTCTTATCATAGAAGCAATAGCGCAAGCCTCTGCAATTTTTACAGTAAAAACACTAGGCGAAGAAGCCAACGGCAAATTGGTTTACTTTATGTCGATAGATAACGCAAAATTCAGAAAGCCTGTAGTCCCTGGCGATTCGCTTTACATACATGTAAAAAAACTACAAAATCGTGGAGCCGTCTGGAAATTTGAAGGCGAAGGACGTGTAAACGGCAAAAGAGTAGCGGAAGCTACAGTTACAGCAATGATAATGGATAAATAATGAGAAAAATACACCAAACAGCAATCATAGGTGATGGGGCCCAGTTAGGCTCCAATGTCGAAATAGGGCCATATAGTGTCGTAGGTCCCAATGTAAAACTTGGCGACAATGTAAAACTGCACTCACATGTAGTAGTTGAAGGATATACAACCATTGGCGAAGGAACCAGGATATTCCCTTTTGCCTCTATTGGTCACATCCCGCAGGATCTAAAATACAAAGGTGAAAAATCCACCCTTGAGATAGGAAAAAATAACACCATACGTGAACATGTAACCATGAATCCTGGCACTGAAGGTGACGCAATGATTACCAAAGTTGGTGATAATTGCCTGTTCATGATGGCATCTCACGTAGCGCATGATTGCGTTGTCGGAGATAATGTTATCCTTGCCAATAATGCAACCCTTGCAGGTCACGTAAAAGTTGGTGATTTTGCTATTATTGGCGGCCTATCAGCCATTCATCAGCACGTACGCATCGGCCACCACGCCATGATTGGCGGCATGTCAGGAATTGAAAATGACGTTATCCCTTATGGCCAGGCTATGGGCGAGCGCGCATCATTATGCGGATTGAACTTAGTTGGCCTAAAACGCCGCAAATTCGATAGGGATGATATAACTACCCTGCGTAAAGCTTACCGCCTGCTCTTCTCGCAGGAAGGCACATTGCAGGAACGTATCGATGACGCCTCTGAGA
The DNA here is from genome assembly GCA_021323415.1 of Rickettsiaceae bacterium. Taxonomy (GTDB): domain Bacteria; phylum Pseudomonadota; class Alphaproteobacteria; order Rickettsiales; family UBA6187; genus JAJONM01. The sequence continues at coordinate 1,695 of JAJONM010000059.1, read as the reverse complement.
TGTTCAAAAACAACCACGGTGTAATGGAAATTATTGAGTTTATCCGCGCTAACACCTCAAGAGCAATTTGTCAGCCTAAAATAGGTGCATTAAAAGATGCTGAAACTACCTGAAAAGATTGGATTAATCGCTGGCGAAGGTGACTTGCCTGAAAAAATTATTAAAGAGTGCATACAATCCGGCCGTGAAATTTTTGTCATTTGTTTGAGTGCAAAACCATCTTCTGCCAATAAAGTTGATCACGTTAACCTTGGCATCGCATCTGTTGGCAAAGCAATAAAAAATTTACGCGCTGAAAACGTCAAAACCTTAGTTTTTGCCGGAGGCCTAAAGCGCCCAAAAATCTCATCCCTTCGCCCTGATGCTGGCGGCATGAAACTCATGGCCAAAATCTCCAAAGCCAGGCTAATTGGCGATAACTCGCTTCTGTCCATCATCATTAATTTCTTTGAAAGCGAAGGTTTTAAAGTTATTGGCGCTGAAAAAATACTCGGTGATTTGGTCATGCCACCGGGCATTTTAGGCAAAATAAAGCCAAATAAACACGCGCAAAAAGACATCGCCACCGGAGCCAGCATTGCCCGCAGCATCGGCAACCTTGATATAGGCCAGAGCGTGATAATCCAAAACGGTGTAATCATTGGAGTTGAAGCAATCGAAGGCACTGATGAACTAATAAAACGCTGCGCAAAACTGCAGCAGGAAGAACATGGCGGCATACTGGTAAAAATGAAAAAGCCCTTGCAGGATAAGCGCATCGACCTTCCTACCATCGGCAAAAACACCATAATAAATGCCCATAAAGCCGGCCTGATTGGCATAGCCATCGAAGCCGGCGGGGCGTTAATCCTTGATAAAACAGAAGTAGTTAATAAAGCTGACGAGCTGGGATTGTTTGTGGTAGGGGTTTAATTACTATCCTCTGTCAAAACTCGTTTTGGCTGAGGGATTTTTAGGAGACAGGTTCTAAAAAAGCGGAGCGTACACCTTGTACGTGAGCACTTTTTAGGTTCTGACGACGACAAAAGCACCAGCTAAAACGAGTTTTATGGTATGAAAATATACATCATAGCAGGCGAAGCCTCCGGCGACATCTACGGCGCAAAGCTGATAGAATCCTTGCGCAAATTAAGCCCCTCACCCATTGAATTCTCCGGCATTGGCGGCGATAAAATGGCCGCTGCAGGCCTTACCAGCCTTTTCCCCATGTCAGAAATTTCTATAATGGGATTCATGGAAGTCATACCCCATATCCCGAACACCCTACGCAGAATCCGACAAACAGTAGAAGACATAAAAAATATCCGACCAGATGTAGTAATAACCATCGATTCCCCCGGATTTTGTTGCCGTGTTGTAGAAAAACTTAAAGAAAAATCTGTTCCAACAATTCTGGCTCACACCCCGCACGACATGCAGTTTACTGCATGGGAAGATGCGGGGTCCCCATCCAGGAGTCGTGAAGTATTTCTGCACAGCAGATTGACAGGGACCCCGCATAAAAACCTGAAGGGCGGTTTTTTGCGGGGTGCGGTGCTTAAAATGATAAATTTTACAACAGCACTATCCAAGACCGAGATTAGAAAAAACCCTATCTTCCTACATTATGTCGCACCAACTGTATGGGCCTACAAACCAAAACGTGCAGAAAAATTCGCCCGTTTGTTCGACCATTTGCTCGCTATACTGCCATTT
>JAJONM010000128.1 GCA_021323415.1 Rickettsiaceae bacterium | reverse complement strand
TCTGTCTGACAAGCGTTCTATGCTGTTTTTCGTGCAGCCATCAACCCGAACATTTCTATCCTTTTTAAACGCGTGTCAGCTTTTGGGCATGAAAATATCAGAAATACGTGATGCCACAACCTCATCAGAAGTGAAGGGAGAGTCGCCCGAGGATATGATCCGTACGTTCTCCAGCTATGTTGATATGATTATAATACGCCATTTTGAGGAAGGTTTTGCAGAACGCGCAGCCTGGACTCTGAACACTTGCGCTAACCGTTCTATTCCTGTGATAAACGCTGGCTCTGGTAAAGACCAGCACCCAACCCAGGCTTTGCTTGATATATATACATTACAGCGTTCATTTGCCAGGATTAGCGGCATTGACAACAAAAAGATAGCAATGGTAGGTGATTTAAAGCGCGGACGCACAGTGCGCTCATTAAGTCGTTTGTTGTCGTTATATAATAACGTAGAACTGTTCTTCGTGTCTCCCAAAGAATTCGCAATGCGCGATGATATAATTGAGTTCTTAAAGTCCAAAAACGTAAAATTCCATATTACAGACGATTTTCAGGCGGTTATCCCTAATGTTGATGCTATATATTCTACCCGTATCCAGGATGAGCATGATGTAAATGGCGAATCCGGTGGTATAGATTACAAACCGTTCTGCTTTAAGAAAGAGCATTTATCGATATTGCAGCCTCATGCCGTGATACTGCACCCATTTCCACGCCGCGATGAAATAGATGTTGCGGTAGATAGGCCGCTTTTCAGTATGGGGTGTAAATAGGAGTCTAGAATAGGCCTATCGCTGTACGGGGTTTGTAACCCCGTACACACATTCATTTCCTATTGCTAAAGAAGACGTCGTGAACTCTAATTGCTACAGTGATGGCCCTTCAAAGCCTTTTGAACGGTAATTACCTATGTTCATCGAAGGAGAGCGTCCAAGTTCGCCTGTAACAACGCCACGTGTCCATTTACCAAGGATTTCCTTTTGCTGACCAAGCTCGTTCTTAACGCGCTCAAGTTCAATATTCCACCTGATGCCTTGTTCTACGGCTTGTTTCTGCGAAACTTCTAGCTCTTTGCCGGTTTCTTCAATTTTCTTTGAAAACTCTTCAGCTCTTATTTTAGCTTGTTCTAAGCTTTTTGCTTTATATTTATCAGAAACAAATCTTGCCCAACCTTCCTCTGGTGGAGTTAGGGCGGATATAACTCTGTCCTTTGGTTTTCCTTGCGTTTTTTCGCCTAATTCTTTTGCCAGGTACTCAGCCTCAGCCATTTCTTCACCAGCTGCAGCTTCTGTAGCGTTTTCATTGGCAATTTTATCAGTGAAGTTCGTATCTTGCTTCGGATTTACCTTAGCTACATAATCGCGCCAATTTCTAGCGTCATTATCTTGCTTTTCAGTAGCTGGCTCTTCAGCCTCTATTTCAGATTCATCTTTTTGCCCCTTCAACAACCCTTCTTTTGCCAGCATAGCTTTTATAGCTGGCTCTATTCCGGCAACATTACGGATGAACTGCTGTGCCAGCAATCCTTCTATCCTTTCTGCCTTTGGTAATGTTGTAAGATCCAAAATCTTATTCCTTATTTTTAAAGTCGTTCCAAATTGGTGACGTATCATTGTAACACATCGGGTTAACTATTCAAAGTAAATAAACGATAAATAACGTACTTTTACTATAAATTGAATATTTTTTGGGCAGTTCAATTTTTGCTTTCGTAACAATTAGTAATAATAAGTTATTTGTCGTTGCCAGTCTAAGTGGATAATATGCAAACTAGATAATTTTATTAATAGAGAGTACGTCATATGTTTAGTTACCAAAGAACGCTTGCGAATAAGGTTAGCTGCTCAGGTGTAGGTTTACACAGCGGTATTATGATTAACCTTACTCTGAAACCAGCTGAAGAAAATGCTGGTGTAGTGTTTATCCGTACTGATGTAAAAGACAAAAACAACCGTGTTGAGGCGTGCTACAAAAACGTTTCTAACACAATGCTTGGCACTACTCTTTCTAATGAATCTGGTGTTATGGTGGCAACTATTGAGCATTTAATGGCTGCTCTATGGGGCTGCGGCGTTGATAACTGCGTAGTTGAGCTGGATGGTCCTGAAATTCCTATTATGGATGGCAGCTCAGAGCCTTTCATATTCCTTATCGAATGTGCAGGTACAGCTGAACAGAGCAAAACACGTAAAGTGATTGAAGTATTGAAAGAAATAAAAGTTAGCGAGGGAGATACCGCTAATAGTGGTTATATTTCAATAGCACCAGCGGAAAACTTCTCTGTTGGCCTTGAAATAGATTTTGGCGATAAGGTAATCGGCAAGCAACAGGCGGTGTTTGATTCGCGTGAAGTGTCATTTAAAAGCGACCTTTGCCGTGCCCGCACTTTCTGCTTTGAGCATGAAGTTGATATGATGCGTTCCCGTGGCCTTGCTAAAGGCGGTTCACTTGATAACGCAATCGTTGTTGATACAGAAAAGGTTTTAAACGAAGACGGCTTGCGTTATTCTAATGAGTTCGTGCGCCATAAAGTGCTGGATTGCATCGGCGATGTTTATTTAGCAGGTGGTTATTTAAAAGGCCATGTGTCTGGGTTTAAGTCCGGCCACGCGCTAAATAACAAGCTATTACACAAATTCTTTGAAGATACAGATGCTTGGAGAGTTGTGCAATCTGGTGAGGCGAATATATAGAATTAGGGCTGTTCTTGCAAATTACCCTGAGGCCTAGCCGCTAGCGTCACCCTGAACTTGTTTCAGGGTCAAGGGTTATAAGATATTCTGCAATTTAATTTTGTTGTTAGCCTGACAATAAAGAATAATGAGTTATTTACATTGAACCCTGGATGCTGAAATAAATTCAGCATGACGCCAGCTATGAGGCCACAGGATAAACTAGATAACTTTAGTTTTATATCTCTGAAGAAGTGAAACTTATCGGTTTCTCAATGTGTTAACTAGCCTTCTTGTTTTTAATAGTAGAAAAATTGTTGAATTTTTAAACCTTTGGTGTATAGTCCTCTCATTATGGCTTCGCTCAGAGATGAATATATCATAGAGTATGTTAAATTAGGCGGATATGTAAAGGTTAGCGCCGTTGATACCGCTACCGGAAAAGAAGCCTGCGTTATCGTCCCATCGTATGGAATTAGTGAAAAGCAGATGCAGGAGCTGGCAATACGTAAGTTGAAGTATGTACTGCAGAAGGGTGAGAGTAAAGAGAACTAAGAATCTTGGAATTAGGAACTTAGGAATAAACTTTTCTTAACCTTAGTTTGGAGAAGCCAGAAGCCTTATGGTTATCTACGCTTATCCTCTGGCTTCACGGCTGGCGTCATGCTGAATTTATTTCAGCATCCAGGGTTCAATTCAGAAATCGAGGCCTCAGGAAATACTGCAGGGTTCATAAATTCCTAACTCTACCTTGGCTAAATCCCTTCCATATGCACAAAATTAAGCCCACGTTTAAACATCACTTTAGCCGGAATTTTATTTGTTTTCTTGCGTTTTTTTTGGAATTTCCATTCATGCAGCAAGCTCAGCATCGCAACGTTTTTCTTATCTTTTGCAATCTTAGTTGGAGTTATGCCGTTTTCCGTTGCCTTTGTAGCCATTGCACCATGTTCCATTAGATAGATGACAATAGGATAAAAATTGTTCTTAACGGCAACGAGCAGTGGAGTAACGCCAATAAAATTAGCTTTATTGACATCAGCTCCGCGTGAAACCAGGCATTCAATAATATCATAATGCCCGTGTTGTGCTGCAATAATAAGCGGAGTGCTGCCATTTTCGCGATGTTCTTCATTAGCATCAGCGCCATGTTTTAGTAGTTGTTCTACAATTGCCCTGCGTCCTTTTTGGCATGCGAACAGTAGTGGTGTAGCCCCAGTTGTGGCGCATTTATTAACATCAGCGCCTTTCGCCAGTAATATTTCAACTATTGGCAAATTACCATTTTGAATCGCATATAATAATGGCGTTGCCCCACTGGAGGATGTCACATCAACATATGTATTTTGTGATAATAACTCGCGCACATTGTCGGCGTGATCTTTGCGCACCTCGTCGATCAGAGTGTGCTCATGGTTTGGGTGTATCTTGTTTATAAGATTATTGATTAAATCTGACATCTTTAAGTACCTCTTAAAAACTCATCCAGTGACAATTAAAATATCATTAATGTATTAAGAAAAGGTTAATCGAAAAAATTGTATTGACAACGTTACGTTTGGTGGTATAAAAATTAAAACAAAAAATAAAGGTGCAGTTTATGTCGAGATATAAAGATGAAGCAATTAGGCTTGGACTTACGCGTGATGAAGTAGAAAGTGCGAAGGAGGTGATTTTGCC
>JAJONM010000127.1 GCA_021323415.1 Rickettsiaceae bacterium | reverse complement strand
ATCCAATTGCTATGATTGCAAAGTTTGCTTTTGCAGGTTGATATTCAGCAACGCGGATCGCACCATCTTCAATTAGAGACTCGGCTTCCTTTTGTGAAAATAGGGTAGGGACCTCAGCTTTGGGTGCTACCACAGTCCAAATTTCGCCATGAGTTTGATATACAGTGTTTATAACAGCAAGTGCGCTGTTATAATCTGCCGGGTAAACTACTCGTGAAATATCAGAACTTTCTGAGAGCATAGATTCCGAAAGGGAAGGGTCCTGGTGCGATAATTCATTTTTGCTATTTTCCCAGGTATTGGAAGTCATAATCAATGGCACCGAAAGCCATTTCGCCGGGCGGCCAAAATCTTTTTGATGTTTGGAGAAAATTACTTCCTGGCGCGCCTCGCCAAACATTTTGGAGCCAAAAGCTTCGTAAGTCACCACAATATTTATTCCACCTTTATTGCCAAATGCTGCGGCTGCAACGGCTTCTTCATTGAGGGCCGTTATAACGTTCCCTAGTGTTGATTCGTGTAATCCACCTTCTGCCGATACCACGCGGAACTTCAGTTCTTCTAAAGTATCATTCATTTTATTGGATAACATTTCATCTGGATTGCCGACACGTGGGCGTAAGTGTTTATTCGCTTTTACTGTAAGTAAAAATGCCAAATCGATAGCATCCATTGGGCTTGATTTTTTCTCGATACTTGGAGTTTTCCAGCGTAGTTTTGGCTCCTGTTTTAATTTTACATTCCGATTAGCTAGAGGATTATCTTTTTCTAGGATGCGCTTGCTGTCTTTATGGTTATTTAAAATTTTACGTGCATTTTTGATAGCATCGACTGGCACAAATAATTTATTAGCATGGCTGTTGAAGCGTTCAGCCGCTACTGGATCTTTACTTGGGTTGGTAAGCAATGGCAAATTATGGGCATAGTTAGTACCTTCATTGTAAAAGCCAGCTCCTTTAGGAGCGACAGCTATTCCATAAGGTATTTTGATTTTGTAATTATTAACATTAGCAAGTTCAGCCACGTTGCGTTCTAAGCGTTTTTCCTGTTCAAGTATCACCCAGGCAAAAGCAGCCGGGTCACGACCATCAAAAATAATTGGGTCAAAATCGTGAAGTTTTAAGTATTCGGAAAACCATTCTGGCCCACCTTCCTGATCCATAGTTGTGCGCTGGTCAATGCGGCGGCCATTGGCAATCATGATAGGGCAGACAGGACCGCTGTCTTCCGCGCGCCACCATCGTGGAATCCAATCGGCGCCTTTTTGTTCCTCAAATGCTCCATCGCTTAAGAATGCTACAAGATGTTCGTTTTTTAGTGGCATATGTACATATTGTAGAGATGCGAAACCTAAGTAGCCGCCTTCTAAAAATCCGCCAGCAGTGTTAGGATTAACATGACTGCCAAGTGGAGATTCCTGTTTTCCTTTAGCGTCAATTTTATAAGAATAAAAATCCTCACAAAAACGCGAAATGCCATAATCAGAAACTGAGTAACGATCTTCGTGAGCTTCGGACATGTTACCGAGCAATAAATTGACAGAATCAATACCAGAGACAGCATGCCCTTGTTCCATAACCCAGGCGCGAGTGATGCCAGATAATGCATTGGCCAGCATATAACCAACATAGGCAGGAATCATATTAAGCGCCCCGCCTAAATGCCCTTGTGGGTCAGTTTTGAAATCTGAAGCAGAAAGCGAGCGCCCATCGGTATAAACATTTTTGGCATAAGTTTGATGCACAGCCAGCCACATAGCAGCGCTTGTGATTTTATCTGCAGCGGAAAGCAACTGGTAAAACTTCTTTGCCGGGATACCGATAGAGGCTTCTAATTCTTTAATACGCGCTATGGTTTCGCGGCTGTGCTCATAAGCACCAGTGGCATCTAACCATTCTTTTTCATATGCTGGAATAACAGTTTCGTTACTGAACATAAAATACCTTTTTCATTTCTATTAGCTACTTGCCAAGTATGGTTAAAGTATATCATATTTTTATTAAAAAAGCGTGAAAATAATGCTATTTATTTGCCTCTAGATTGGCCTTGTTGCTGCTCTATTATGTTGTTAATTGCGCGGTTTAATAAGGCCTCAGCTCCGCCATTAGTTTCTTTGTAAATAGTTTCAAAATATTTATGGCTTGTTTTACAAATGGTACCCATTCGTCATTAATTAAATAGTCTGTAGTTTCTAATGCAATTGAGGTTCTTTGTATTTCTGTCTTTTCCGCACTCATAATAACCTCCAAATGTCGGTTTGGTGGCGGATATACAGGGGATTTAGAGCTTGGTCAAGGGAGAGGCCGGCTAAACATCGCTAACCTTTTTTATGAATCTGCCTGCATTCCGTAGAGCGTATTTATTATTAAAAGGTGAGTAGTAGTTACTGCTACAGTGTTAATTTGTAGAATTGTAAAGTGAAGGATAAAGAAATGGCAAAAGCTCGGCAGTATCAAAAGCATAATGTTACAACATACCACAAAACCATAAATGAAATAGATGAATGGCAAGGCAGAAGCTTTAATGCCAAAGCTTTTCATACTATGTTAGTTAGCTATGCAACAGAAGGAAGCATTAACTCATATAATGCTGCGGTTACTTTCTTAGAAAAAAATAGAAGCAATACATCTTTCCTTAAAGAAGTTAGTATTAATGGTTTTACCCATTTGCATGATGCAATTCATTTGCCATTTAAGAGTGAGAAATTACCTGAAGAGAAAAGAAAGGAAGTAGCTTTAAGCTTAATTAATCTTATTACAAATTATGCTAATCCGGAAATTATGGCTTTTTTGCTAACATCGCGTAACCAGGAAGGATTCTCAGT
>JAJONM010000058.1 GCA_021323415.1 Rickettsiaceae bacterium | reverse complement strand
GGCGGCAGCACATTCTTTGTTGTACCGCGCATTAAAGATTTGGCAACTGTTGAAGAGCAACTGCAAAAACTTATCCCGGAAGTAAAAATGGTAAAAGCACATGGCCAGATGAGTCCCGCCCAGCTTGATAACACTATGAATGATTTTTACGATGGCAAATATGATGTGTTGCTTTCTACCAATATAATTGGCTCTGGTATTGACCTTCCAACTGCCAACACCATCGTGATTTATAAATCAGATATGTTTGGGCTGGCGCAATTATACCAAATGCGCGGGAGAGTCGGACGCAGTAAAACCCGTGCCTATGCATATTTCACCACGCCACCAAACCGCGTCCCTTCCAAAACTGCATTGAAACGTCTTGAGGTTATCCAGAATATAGATGCTCTCGGCGCTGGCTTTAGCGTTGCCAGCCACGATATGGATATCCGCGGCTTTGGTAATATGCTGGGCGATGAGCAATCCGGTCAGGTGCGCGAGGTGGGAATTGAGCTTTATCAGGAGATGCTGAAGGAAGCTGTAGAGAACGCCAAAATTTCACACGGCAAGGATGATGAGGTAGACAACGAAAGCTTTAGCCCCGCCATTAACCTTGGAATCGCGGTTCTTATCCCGGAAGAATATGTTTCTGACATTGAACTGCGTCTGGGATTGTATAAACGTATCGCAAGCCTTGCTACAGAACAAGAACTGGAAAGCATCGCCGCTGAAATGATTGACCGTTTCGGAGCGCTGCCAAAGGAAGTCAGCAACCTGCTAGACATTATGAAAATTAAGCAGATGTGTATCGCAGCTGGTATTGATAAAATCGATGCCGGGCCAAAAGGTATTATCCTCTCATTCCATAAAAACACTTTCAAAAATCCAGATGCACTAATCAGCTACATCTCCAAAAACCCCCTTAAGACAAAAATCCGTGGTGACCAGAAGCTGATATTGCTTTATGAATGGGCAACTGCTGAGGAGCGCATGAAAGGCGTAAAAGATTCTCTAACCAAAATTGCAGCACTTGCAATTGCATAAAACACCCAATCGTTTTTATTAGAGATCGTGGTAGGAAAGTAATATCATGTGAGGATAATGGCGTTCTTTCTACATTTTCGGAAATATCAGATGTCAATAAACATTCAGGTATTATGAAAATGCAGCAGAACTAACATTCTATACTTTAGCTTGCGCCAGTTCTTTTACAGAAAGTATATCCATATTAAACGATTCTTCAGGTTTAATTGCCTCAACTTTTTCTTCCCATATAGGCGCACGTTTTGAAAACTCATTTATATTATGCTGTACCACTGCTTGCAAAGACCCTGTTTTAGAAAAAACTGCCCGCTGGCGACTTGAGCTATTTCCATTGCGCAATATTTCCTTCAACATAGCAACGTATTTTTCATAACCAAGTTTGCTTGCATAAGGCGAAGTTTTAACAAGCCAATCCTCTATCTCCTTTTTTATGGGTCTTGTTTTGCCTTCCGCATTTAAAATAATATCTGCTTCAAGCCCATGTCGCATAGCACGCCACTTATTTTCACGGGACAACCAACGTAAGGGAGATGGAAATTGATCAATCCAGTTAGCATTGTCATTAAACCAATGGGCAAGCAGATGTATATACGCAGTAATAGCTACCGCCTCTGAAAGCGTGGCCGGACCATCGCACACCCTTATCTCAAGAGTTCCATAATTAGGGCTTGGGCGCATATCCCACCATAAATCCCTAAGGGTTTGTATAGCATTGCACTTCTTTAATGTATGGTAAAGGTTTTCAAATTCTTGCCAATTTTGTGTTCTATATGGTTGCCCTGCTGTTGGCATAGCCTCGTATGTTGTAGGACGACAGGAAGCAAGCCCAGTATCATCACCTTGCCAGAACGGAGAACTAGCGGATAAAGCAAGCAAATGCGGTGTAAAACTCATGAAGAAATTATTAAACTTTATACAGTCATCACCACTTTTCATACCTATATGCACATGGAGACCGTAAACCGTCATACGGCGGGTAAGCCACTGATTCCTGTCAATCAATTCATTGTATCTAGGTGATGGAGTGATAACACAGTCTGAGTAGCGGGAAAACGGGTGACAACCTGTTGTTGCAAAAGCAACATTCGACCTTTTTCCAACCTCTTCAAGCCTGTTAAACGATTCTGTTAAATCTTTTTCTACATCATGCACATCATAGCATTTATCTGTATTTATTTCGACCGTACTCATATAAAATTCAGGCTTAAGCTTCTTTATCTCACTCCCTTCACTTAAAATAACATCAGCTTTCGAAGTAAGGTTTAAATTTTGAGGATCTATAAGCTGTAATTCTATTTCGACTCCAAGAGTAAGTACACCAGCTGATTTAAATGTTACCTCCTCTTTTTTTCGAAGGAATTTTAATAAATTTTCTTTAATGAAATTTATCATGTTCATATGTATTCCTAATGGTGGCGTTATTGCCACTGCAATATTCACAATTTAAGAATACGCCTAACATATCCATCCAGAAATTTACCTAGAAAATAAATAGTTTATAAATTCGTAATGAGTAGCTTTGAGTTTTCAGAAGCAACTAAGCTGCCATAATCTCTTTTTCAGAAACCAAAACATAGTGCAATCTGTCTTGTGGGAACATAATAGTAATAGTAGTTCCCTTCCCTACTTCTGAATTAACGACAAATTCAGCACCATGTAATTCGGCTAAATGTTTAGCAATAGTAAGACCAAGGCCAGAAGAATCAACTTTACCAGAATTCTGGTTTTCTAACGTTCCCCATTTTTGCAAAGCAACTTTTATCTGCTCTTCATTCATACCAAACCCCTGGTCTGCAACAACCAATACCATTTTTCCGTCTTTAATGTTTGCAGAAATACTAATCACAGTGTTAGTTTGACTGTACTTTATGCTGTTGCTTATGAGGTTTACCAGAATTTGCCTGATACGTCGGCCATCACCATAAAGTTTTGGCATAATTTGGTCTACATTTAACCTTATATTTATACTGGACTTATGAGCCCTTGAAATGTTCAGTTTTACTGCACGCTGAATAATGTTTTCTATATCCAACATTTCTTGGTTATCTAAAGAAAAATTGCCGTTTTCTGTTTTACTAAGGTCGATTAGGTCATTGATAAATTCAAGCAACTCATGCCCTGATTGCTCAATATCACCAGCATACTCAACATACTTACTAACATCATCACCAAACATCTTGGTTTTTATAACTTCTGACATGCAAATAATCGCATTAAGCGGCGAACGTAGCTCATGGGCCGTAGAAGACAAAAACTCTGTTTTAGCAAGATTAGCATTAACAGCAGCTTCATGTGCCAATTGCAACTCCTTGCTTTTCTGCTCCAGCTCTAATTTTATTGCGTTATTTCTTCGCCAGTAGCTTTGTACTCTTGCTATTTGCTTTGCAAGTATATACAACTCCCTGGTTCTTACTTTAGGTAATCTTACCTTATTTAACTCACCTTTGGCTATTTGCTCAGCTACATTAGAAAGATCGAGTATAGGCTTAATTATAAATGAACGCATGACTAGAAGCATTACAATTGCAACCACCCCAATAACAAAAAATTCCAGTAACCTAGGAAGGAGCAAATTCCTGATAATTGCATTATTTAGGTTATTCTCAAACCCAACCAGTATTGTATATGGATAATTATCTATTTTCCTATAATAGCTATAAACTATGCCATGGTAATAAATAGGTTTATCAAAGTACCCGCTATTTTGTGGAAATAAACTTCCGGAAAAATTTGTTTCCTTAAATAAATTTTCATTATCTGTAATTGGTTTGTTATCTGATGATTGGAAAACTATATTACTCTGGTCAGATATAACTAAAAAACTAACACCGTCTTTTATAACTTCATCTTCAAGTCGCCTTGTCATATCACTAATACTAAAGCCCAGACTAACAATACCTATGTACTTGCCAGCCTTATCTAGTATCCCCATTCCCATAGGAATAATGTATTTTCCACTTGGTATACCTATAGAAGGTTGGTCAAAATGTAATTTCCCCGGCTCTTTTTTAGCCATTTTTGCATAAGCACGGAAAGATACATCCTTTGGTTTTTTTAGTACCCCAAAAGGACCGCTGGCGACAAGTTTATCATCAGGCATCACCCAATCGAACATTGTCCAGGAAAACAACTTTTTAGCATAATCATTAACTAAAAGCTTGCCACCAAGTATATCGGCAATTTTATATTTATTATTGCCAGCATGCTCTACTACCTGATCACCAATAAAACCAGAGAGGTGAGAGACATATTCAAATGACTCAGTAATTACAGATTTTAATCTTTCTGCTGAAGTTGCAAGTTTATGTTCTTGTATGTCTTTTTGGATTTTGTAACTGTAAATGCTAAAAGATATTGAAAGTATAACAACCACAGCAAAAATAATAGAACTAATTAAAAAATAGTCCCTTACAATTGAGGAATTTTTAGAAAATTTATACATTTTTCTGCATATTCTACTGTTACAGCAAGTTTATAAATAACTGTTAATGTTCTTTATCTTTTATATATCTTACAAGGCTCTGTATACTTATTAACACTTTAATTTACTACAAAAAAATATTTATTAACACATTAATATATAAGGCTAGTAAACAGTAACTTTTTATGCTATGTAAGTGTCACAATTGAAAAGGGATTAACAGTTTATGTCTAAAACTAAAGTTCTTATAACTGCAGCAATGCCGCAAGATGAAATAGATAAATTCAAAAAAGAAAACCCTTCTTTTGAATTGCACTATCATCCAGGTGCCGACCCTCATACAGTTCATGACCTGATACAGTTTAATAATTTTGATGCTATCGTAGTTGTGGGCAATGATCCATTTACAATAGAAAAGCGTGGTGACGTTCTAGATGCGTGGCAACTTATGCCACACCGAAACAAACGCGCCATTATACGGTTAGGCTCCCAACCTGGGTTCGATGTTGCAAAAGCTGCAGAATATGGAATAGCGGTTATGACCACTCCGGGAGTAAGCCATAAAGATGTATTAGACTACACCTTCAAAAGAATTCCAAATCCTGCTGGTAAAAAAGCAGCTATTATCGGAAGTGGAGCCATTGCTAAAAAATTAATTGAGAACTTAAAAAAGCAAGGTTGCACCAATATTAGCGCCTGGAGCCCACATTTTACTCCAATGAAGGCTAAGAAAATAGATGTTGAGTACACAGCAACTGCCAAAGATGCTTGCAGAAATGCTGACATTTTATTAATTGCCACACATTATTTTCCTGCCGAAGAAATTGAAAAAATAAATGGCCTTGCTATGAATAGATTTGGCCAGCCATCAATCACAACAAGAAGTGAAGACTTAATTGGCATTGATGCTATAAGAAAATTAAATGACAACGCCACAATTGTAAATTTATCACTGCATAACCTAGTAAACAAAGGCGCTTTACGTGGCGCAGCCACAGGAAATAAGGTTGGAAAATATTATTTCAACACAACGCAAAAAGGAATTGATGAATTAAAGAAAGAGTTTTCAAATGGTTATGCAAAAACACATGAGAAAAAGGGGGCACTTGATCTAGCAACATTTAATGATGAAACGAGACGAAACCTCGCGAAAGCAACCTTTAGAAGGCTCAAAGATTTCTTTGAGAAGGACATAGCTATCGACCCATTATTTAATTCTTCTTTATTTGCTGGCGGCGCTAGTGAAATAGAAAGATCAACGGAAGAACCACAGCACCCCGATAAACAGCAAGTTGTGTTTATTGGCGCAGGTATTGATTCGTTAGTAAGTGTTATGGAGTTTGTAAAACAAACAAAAGAAAACAAAACTTATGATAAATACGAAATACATGTTATCGAAAAAGAAGGCGCCCCTGCCCGTGGCACAACACATAATAACGGTGGTAATTTTACTAGTATTGAGGGGCTAACTGGCTTAAAACTTGGTAGTAGCTCACTTACAAAGCCACACAAATCAATATCACGTGATAACAGTAGCGATGGCTGGCTAATTATCCACCCTGATAACATGCCTAAGCAACAAAAAGACTGGGTTGTCACGGCGCATAAACTATCTCGCAACGACCAACAATCTGTATATGATGGAGCGGCTAAAACAATTACTAATCTTGGGAAACATAGCACCTCTCTTGCAAGAAAATTCTTTGAATCTAATCCAGAATTAAGACGACAAGGTAATTTCCAGTATATGGATGGTAAAAATGGATGGCTGGTGCGTATTCATGATTCCTCTGAGAGATGCGAAAAAAACCATGATTATTTTAGCACAGTACTTGGAACCAATGTTAAAAAACTTTCCTACGAAGAAATGCTTAATGATCAGCCACATCTTACTGAGGCAAGCAATTTTAGGGAGACAATGCAAACAGTAGGTGGTGTTGGCATGGAAGGCGGCAGCATTAATGCACGCGCATTTACTAAAGCTCTGGCTACAAAATTAGAAGGTAATGGAGTTAAATTCCATTATCATGCAAAAACCCAGGAAATATTACTGGATGAGGCTAAAACTAAAGTTTGCGGAATTAAGGTTACAAACCTTAACGGCGAAAGGGTTCTTAAAGCGGATACGCTAATATGTTCTTCTGGATGCGATGTCAGCTATTTTAATAGTATAGGGGTAAACGTTCCTGTCCAACCTGTCGCCGGATGCACTATCACAGTACCAATTCCAGGATCTATAAAAAATTATCCAGAAAAAACATTTAAAATGGTAACTGATGATGGAGTTATAGTATTTTCTCCTCATAAGGAAGAACACAACCGTCCTACCGAACTAAGAGTGGGCGGTATGTATTGGTTTGATCCGGAAATGAATGTGAAAATAAACTCTCCGCAAGCAAAATATGGGATAGAAAGCTTAAAAGGATATTTAAGAAAAGTATATCCGGAATTACATGAGTATGCTAGCACACTACGTCCGTATCAACTGCAGGAAACAGTATGTTTTAGACCTTACACACCTGACAACATACCTATCATAGGCAAAGTGCCTAATATTAATGGTATATACATTAATATGGGGCATGGACCAGGCGGCACTTCGTATAGTTTTGCATCAGCTGAGATATTGGCATCCCAAGTATTGGGTAAAGAAGTTAATATCCCTGGAATTAAAGCTGAGTACTTCGCATTAGATAGATTTAGAGATTATGAAAGATATAAAGCTGCTAATGAAAATATGCAGCAACCTCAAGCTCAAATGTATGCGAAGCTATAGAAAATAGAATACGGACAAGAATTTAAATAACTAATACTTTTATCTATAATTTTAAAGCTGACTTTTTTCCTTCATAGATTTTCAGCCGGTCCGACCATGTTTCCTTAGGCTTATCTTCATTATACTTAGCCAAATCCTCTGCTATAGCGGCCATTTTCTTCCACTCCTCATGGGAAAAGCTAGGACTTGCAACCACATGCGGTATCTCTTCTTGTACGCGCGGGATGCCTGTAATGTTAACATCACTTGATTCCACCAAACCTAACTCCTCCTTTTGCGAATGAAGAGGCGTACCTCGCAGTAACATAAGCGGATACGCATAAATTCTAGAAACACCCAAATTTTTGCAGAATTCTATACTGTCTTTAAAAGATGTAAGAGTTTGCTTCGGAAGACCGAATATAAGAGAGATTTCTGTTTCTATACCACGTTCACGAGTCTGACCAAGCACATCAATTGTTTTTGTTAGGTTATTTGGTCGTTGGATAATTTTCCATTCTTCTTTATTAGTAGTTTGCAGACCAAACTCTAACACAACATGCGCTGTTTTGTTTAACTCTTGTATCTTATCTAAAAACTCATCTTTAACCATTTCAATACGACATTGCAAAGCAAGCTTTCCAGTATATTTTCCTTCTATCAGCTTATCTAAAACAGCAAGATAGTTTGGCCCTGAATTAAAAGTTGGGTCCAGCACAGCAATATCCTGAATAACCGGATTATCTATAATCCACTCAGCTTCTCTTAAAATGCGCGTCAGAGGCATATTGCGCCGTGTCATTGTAATATCGGATTCGCGGTGTTGGCAAAAAGAACAGCGGAACGGGCAACCACGCTGCGTCTCCCAGCGTATAAAGCGTTGCGCCGGAATAACCCCTGTCAGGTAAGGAGAAGGGAGTTTTTCCAGATCAACATTTGCTGATATACCCAAATCAGGCTCATCACGGTAGCTTACTCCTGCAATAACGGGCTTTTCTTTATCAGATGTGTATAGCCGCGCAATGGCCTCTTCTCCATATCCGCGTATAAAAATATCCGCATCAGGATAATAGGAGGACAATCCTTCTTTAACATAACTTATTTGTGGACCTCCTAAAATAACCTTTCCTGGGAAACCCTGTGCTTTCAAAGAAGATATAATATTTTGGGTTGCCTTCTCATTCCATACAAACGCACCGATAGCAAAATCGGTCTTTTCACTTGCGTGCCCCATAGCATAGGACACAACATCCTTCCATGAGAAATCAGCTGCATTTACAGACCATGAATGAGATTTTACAGGAATTTGATGTTGATTTAAGTTTGCTAATATTGAGGCATGTCCCAAAGAAAGTGGCGGATCTTTCGGACGCGTCCAGTCAAGCGCGGTTAATAGTAATTTTCTGCCTCTCATAATCTCCACTTAACGTTTTATTTTAAGGGAACATAAAGGTATTTCGATTAAAAACTAGTTCCTTATAATTTTTCTTACCATTAAGTAACAAAATCCATGTATTTTAACGATTTATTAACCCTTTTGTGACATTATTAAGATATATTGCAAAAGGAGTGTCAGAAATGACTTTATTAAAAACATTAAAGTATATAACACTAATTAGCATTTTTACATTGCAAATTAGTTCACAAAGCCATGCAACAGTTCAGGGTGCACAAAATTTCGTAAAAGGAATTAGCAACAATGCAATTGAACTTATAAAAAATAAAGGCATTGATGATAAGCAAAAAGAAGCAAAATTAACTAGTATGTTTGAAAATGCGGTTGATATAAAATGGGTTGCTAAATTCGTTTTAGGTGCATACTGGAATAAGGCGACAGAAGAACAGAGAAAGGAATATATTGAACTGCACCACAAATTCCTGGTTAATAGTTATGTGCCGAAATTTAAGGAATATACTAATCAGGAAATTAAAATCAAAAAATTTACTGATGACGGTAACAAAGAATACACTGTAGAAACTGAAATAACGCAAATAGATAAACCATCAATCAGCGTTGATTACAAAGTACGTGAACAAAACGGCAAATATTCCATCTATGATGTAATCGCAGAGGGAGTTAGCCTCATTACTACGCAACGCTCTGATTTCTCAGCCATACTTTCTCGCGAAGGAGTTGATGGGTTGATTAAAAAATTGCGTGAGAAAGTAAAAGCTTAATATAAACTTAATTAACTCATATAAGATGAGATTCAGGATGGATGATCAAACTTCATATAATAGTAAAATTCCAGCTATTACAATAAATGGAATATTACTTTCACAAGTAATACCTTTTATTGATCCTTTAAATCCTCCAGCATTAAAAGAGATTGGAAATAAAAGAAGTTTTCAGGAACAAGAAACACAAAGACGCCAAGATAACGGGCTTCAAAAATAATAAGTATCGTTCAGGGTTAAAATAGCCATACATATTGTATGGCTATCGCAATAGCTAGAGTGATATTTTTACTTTACCATCACTTACTTCAAAAAACTGCGCCTTACCTTGCATTCCTTCAAATAAAGATAAATCAGTGCCAGTCATCCATACTTGCGTCTTCATATCAATCAGCTCGTGAAAAAGTGAGGCACGGCGAGTATCGTCTAAGTGGGCTACTACTTCATCTAGTAGCAATACAGGCACACTATTCTTCCATACAGCTTTGGCGCGCGCTTCAGCCAGGATAATCGATAAGAGTAATGCTTTCTGCTCACCGGTAGAGCATGATGCCGCAGGCATATTTTTATCTTTATGCGTTACAGCAAAATCACTACGGTGCGTACCAACGCCAGTGCGGCCCGTGGCATAATCATAGGAGCGGCTTTCAAATAATTGCTTGCGTATAATTTCCTCTGCTGCCAGCGCTGAATTTTCTGTGAGCAACGCTTCAACCGCACCTTCAACTGTAATAATCGCTTTCGGAAAAGCAGTATTAGATTCATAAATAGCAGCTTGTATAGTCTCAACCGCATCAATACGCGCCGCAGCGATAGCAACTACGCGCTCTGCCAGTTTGTTTTCAAGTACAGAAAGCCATTGGCCATCGCCATTTTTTTGCAAGAGCTTGGCACGTTCGCGCATTGTATACTCATACGAATAAATTCGCGAAGCGTGTTCTGGGTCGAAGTTGTATACCAGCCTATCGAGGAATTTGCGGCGGTCGGATGAACTGCCGATAAAGATGCCATCCATCTGGGGAGTCAGCCACATAACGCTAAACATATTAGCAAGCTCAGCCTGGCTTTTTAGAACCTCACCATCGACTTTTACAATGCGTTTACTATCAGATGCACCATCCCTACCAGTTCCAATACGCACCTCTTTATATGAATGGTTAACCAGTGCCGATATC
>JAJONM010000126.1 GCA_021323415.1 Rickettsiaceae bacterium | reverse complement strand
TTGATCTTGCAACCTTTTAGTGGATACTAGGAAGCAAGACGTTTTGCTGCTTATACCATTTTGTTTCAAAAATCATAGGAGAAAGGTAACCTAATGTAGAATGACTCCTCTTGCGATTATAAAACACTTCTATGTATTCAAAAATACTTCGTTTAGCCTGATCCCTAGTCTTATAATTTTCAAAGTAAATATGTTCCGTTTTTAAGGTGTGAAAAAAGCTTTCCATAGCAGCATTGTCATAACAATTTCCGGTTCCACTCATACTGCTAATCATCTTGTTTTTGGCAAGTTCTTTTTGAAAAGCATGGCTTGTATACTGACTTCCTTTATCAGAATGATGAATCAAACCCTCGCCTGGTTTTCTGTGTGTAATAGCATGTTTTAAGGCATTCTTTACCAAGTCGGCGGTCATCCGTTCGCTCATTGCTAAACCTACAATACGGCGAGAGAATAAGTCTAAAATCGCAGCGACATAAAGCCAACCCTCGGCTGTAGCCACATACGTCATATCAGCCACCCATCGTTCATTGGGTTTCTCAGAGCTAAAATTTTGCAGCAACAAATTAGGTGCTTTTTTAGCAAGAGGATCTACTTGAGTAGTAACCTTAAATCGCCTTTTCATTTTAGCTTGCAATCCCTCTTTCCTCATTAGCTTCGCTACTCGTTTACGAGAGCAGGTCTCACCTTGTAAAAGAAGCTCACCGTGAATACGGGGACTACCATACACTTGCCGATTAGTATGATGAATCAATTTAATCACTTCTAATAACCTTGTATTTTCAACTTGCCGTTGGGACGGTTTACTAATAATAAAACGATAGTATCCACTTCGAGATACCCGAAAAACGCAGGACATCCTCTCTATGCTAAATTCTTCTACATGATTTTTCATAAAGGTATATTTCATTTGCGTGTTGATGAGAAGATGCCCAATGCTTTTTTTAATATATCACGTTCCTCACGGGCAATTGCCAACTCCTTTCGCAATAGAACTAATTCTGCATCTGAGGATTTTAAATATCCCTTGCCTGGAAATGCTTCTATTCCTTCTTTTTTATGACTGGAAACCCAGCTGGCTAATGTAGGACAAGGAATACCTAAGTCCTCACTAATCTTCTTATAACTCTCATCACTCTCAAGAAATAATTGCACCGCATTTAATTTAAATTCTTTATCGTAGATTCTTATTTTACGTTCTTTCATTACGCACCTCTAAAAGTTAAAAAGATTATACCCTTTGTCTCTCTTCGGTGTGTCTATTAAATGGTAGCAAGATCACTATTCAATCTACAAACAAAGAACATATATAAATACGCATCCAGATTTGGCACACACTGTGTTCCATATCTGAATCCAATTTGGCACTCACTGCGTGCCAAATTCAAAAACCAACAATAAACGAAGAAATTATCTTATTGTCATCAACGAAAATAAGCTGGTTGTCGCCAATTTTTATAGCTGAGATTAAAACTATTTGAACCCTCCGGAATCCCCGGAAAGTTCAAAAATCATACAACAAAGTGAGTAGTCAAGTAATCCTTGACTACTCAATGACAATAAGAGTTTCAACATACCCTATGTAAATGTTTCCAGCAGTAAGCAGGCTGCATTAATTGTCTAGAAAAAAATTATGATTTGATTTATAGTGAGCGCCTTTTACTAGCCCCCTTGCGACCATGATACGGATATCGTTAAACGAAGAAGAAAAATCGGCACTGAACCAACTGAGACTAAACAAAACTTCAAGCATTGGAGAGCGAGCGCATTACGTATTGTTATCTAATGATGGCAAATCGGTACCCGAGATAGCGCAGCATTTAAGTCGCAATGGACACACGATAAGATTGTGGCTTCAGCGTTATTGCACAGATGGAATAAAAGGCCTAAAAACTCGGAAGAACCCTGGTCGCCCAGCCAAGAAAGCGCCAATTATTGACTCACACCTTCAAGAGCTATTAAATAAGTCGCCTCAAGATTATGGTTATCAGGAAGCGGGCTGGCATATCAATATATTGCGTGATTGGTTTGGAAAACAAGGTGTGCAAGCTTGTGATAATACCTTGCTGAAGTCACTCAATAAGTTAGGCTTTGTATATAAGCGGTTTTCAAAAACATTACCCGCAAATTCGCCATCCTCCGATGAGAAAAAGGCTCGTGTTACTGAAATAGTTGAGGCCATTAGTAATATGACCGAAACAGAGAGTGAGATTTTATTTGTAGATGAGGCTCACTTTTCAAATCAACCCTATGTAAACCGAGGCTGGTTTAAGCGCGGTGAAAAAAAATAGTAAATACCGTCAAAAGCCGATTAAGTAAAACTATTTTTGGCGCATTAAACATGCGGACAAGCCGATTTTATTGGAAGCAAGCCGATACAGGGAATAGCCAACAATTTATTATGTTCCTGCATCAGCTTCATAAGGCTAATCCTGATAAAAAATTAATGCTTATTCTGGATAACGGCTCCATACACAAAAGTAAAAAAGTACGCGTGTTTGTTACAAAACATGACTGGGTAGAGCTATTTTTCTTACCACCCTATTCGCCAGAATATAATCCAATAGAACGTTTCTGGCTATGGCTTAAACAAAAAGTATATGGGTGTAAGTCCTTTACTCGAATAGAGGAGCTGATACAGCAAATACGTAAACTTATATGGCATTACCATGAGGGCTGGACAATTTCAACAATCAATTTTAATTACGACGCTTATGCCGATTTGTTATAAGGAATTAATGATGCCTGCTTATCAGAAAAATGACCGCATAGTCATCTATTTTTTACTAAAAAATAAGTCAGGTCGGGTTCGGGCGGGCTCGGTCACGCCCACGGACTCGGGCTCGTATTAGATC
>JAJONM010000125.1 GCA_021323415.1 Rickettsiaceae bacterium | reverse complement strand
CAAGAGAAATAGTGTAACTGCAAATCGTTAGTTAATGTATACAACTTATTAGTATTTATGTTTGATGGTTTACCACCTAAGGAGGCATGTTCCCCATGTAAGGCCACCACCGATCGCGGTGAAAACTGTTAAATCGCCAGATTTAAATCTGCCTTTTTTATAGGCATCGCAAAGTGCTAGTGGGATTGATGCTGCAGAAGTGTTAGCATGTAGCGCTACAGTTGAAACTAATTTATCATCAGAAAGGCCAAGTTTTTTTGCTACCATTTCTAAAATTCTTATGTTGGCTTGGTGCGGAATAAAACTGGTTATATCGCTAACACTCAGTCCTTCTTTAGAGAGGGCGTCTTTTACGCTCCCACTCATTTTTTCAACAGCATGTTTGAATACTTCTTGCCCTTGCATTTTCACTTTGCCTACAGTGCCAGAGGATGATGCCCCGCCATCAGTGTTTAGAATGGATTCAAAACTACCATCTGAATAAATACTTGTAGATAAAATGCCGCGACTTTTGTCATTCTCTCCGCGCAAGATTACAGCACCTGCGCCATCACCAAATAAAACGCAAGTGTTGCGGTCCTGCCAATCCAGTATTGATGACATTTTATCGGCACCAATTACCATTATTGTTTTATATTGGCCGGATTTTATAAAATTATCCGCGATTGAAAGGGCGTAAATGAAACCTGAGCATACTGCCTGCACATCAAATGCTGCGCCTGTTTTTATGCCAAGAAGCGATTGGGTAATTACAGCAGTTGATGGGAAAGTTTTATCAGGTGTGGTGGTGGCTACAATGATAAGTTCTATGTCGCTGGCATTAATACCAGCGGATTTTATCGCATCACGTGCGGCATTTGCTGCCATGGCAGAAGTTGCTTCACTTTCGGCTGCGATATGCCGACTAGTTATGCCAGTTCGGGTGGTAATCCACTCATCATTAGTATCTACCATTTTTTCGAGATCGGTATTAGTAAGGACTTTTTCTGGCAGATATGAGCCACATCCAATAATTACGGAATTCATAGATTAAATCTCTTCTTCTATCGCCGCTTGATCTTCAAATAAATCTTTATAGAAAGATAATTCTTCAATTATTTTGGCGTTGATGTTGTTGCTGGCAAGTTCTACGGCAACTGCAATAGCATTAGAAAAACCAAGTGCGTCTGTACCGCCATGGCTTTTTACGGAAATGCCATTTAGCCCAAGGAACATTGCCCCATTATGCATACGTGGGTCCATTTTCTTAAACATGGATTTTATAGCAGATTTGGCTAACAATCCGCCAATTTTGGCCAGTAATGAACTATTAAAAGCCTCTTTAATATATGATACGCAAATCTTAGCGGTTCCTTCAGCGGTTTTCAGGGCTATGTTACCGGTAAATCCGTCAGTTACAACCACATCAGCTATGCCTTCTGTGATGCCATCACCTTCTACGTAGCCGCAAAAATTAATAGGATAGTCACCTTCACGTAAATCTATTGCGGCTGCTTTTACTACTTCAGAGCCTTTGGTATCTTCTGCGCCAACATTTAATAAGGCTACACGTGGTGATTTAAGGCCTAGTATTACCTTGGCAAAAGCATCGCCCATAATGGCAAATTGTACTAGATTGTCAGAGTTGCAGTCAACGTTTGCACCTAAGTCTAATAATACGCACTTGCCTGTGCGTGTTGGAAATACTGATGTAATTGCAGGTCTGTCAATACCAGGAAGGGTACGAAATACCAATTTCGACATTGCCATTAAAGCGCCTGTGTTGCCGGCAGATACTACGGCTGAGGCCTGTCCATTCTTAACTGCTTCAATAGCCATACCCATGCTGGAACCTTTACCTTTGCGCAGGGCAACAGAGGGCTTTTCATGGTTAGCAATATGGTGGTCGGTATGGTGAATAGTGCTGGATTGTTTTAGTTCTGGCAGGTTGTTTAGTATAGGAAGTATACGGCTTTCATCACCAAATAGAATAAACCTTATACCTGGATAACGTTTTAAAGCTTCGCTTGCGCCATTAATAACTGCTGTTGGTGCGTAATCACCGCCCATTGCGTCAAGTGCTATAGTTATGCCTTGTACTGATGTCACGCCAATATCCTCTCTAGCGGCCTCACTGGCCGCCTGCTATGTGGAACAAAGCGGATAGTTATAAAGTTTCCGCTTCAGTCTCATCAACATAATTGTTATTGTCGTTAACAACAATAACTTTACGTCCGTTATAAGTACCATCAGCTTTTGATAGCTGGTGTGGTAGCTTATATTCACCAGTAACAGGATCAACAACAACGTTCACAGGCTTTAAAGCGTGGTGTGAACGGCGCATATTACGAACAGATTTACTCGTTTTTTTCTTAGGAACTGCCATGTAAAATTTCCTTCATTTATCTTTTGCGTATAACAAACTATTCTTATATACCATAATTATGGAGGGGTCTATATAATACAAATTTTCGACTAAATCCAGTTAAATTAACAATTTTATTATCAGATACTATGAAAAAATTTGAAAAAACGAGTAAAATCCTAGCTGTACTAGCTTTTATGCTGTTAACTGCCGGTTGCGTAAAAAGTACAAAATTGGTCGGTTATACTAACGAAGGCGCAAAATTTAATGAAATTCAGGTAGGAAAAGCGACTAAATCTACAATAACGAATGATTTTGGTTCGCCATCATCGGTTTCTACTTATGGTGATGAAATCTGGTATTACATCTCAACAGAGCAAGAAAACGTTGCTTTTTTCACGCCTAAAATCAAATCACAGAATGTAGTGGCAATAGCTTTTAGTGGTGATACAGTCAAATCTGTTAATCAGTATAACAAAAATGATGCCCAGAAAGTTAAGATTTCTAGTGATTATACCAAAACTGACGG
>JAJONM010000124.1 GCA_021323415.1 Rickettsiaceae bacterium | reverse complement strand
CCTGCGCTAGTTGGATTATATCTCCAGCTCCAATTGTTTTATTGTACTCTGGAGGAAATATCTCCTTAGAAGAAAGGCCAACCTTATTTGCATATGCTAATAATAATTTATAGCTGTTATCAAGTTTATTCTCAAATAAGCCATAAGCACAACCTTTTGCTATTTTTATAATGTCTTCTTTACTCGGAGGGATATTATCATTAAGTACAATTAAATATTGCATCATTGCGATACTGTCATCCGTGTGACATTTTTTCCAAGCCATACAGGCAGAATAAAAGGTATTTACATATGAAAGCTCTCCCGTAAAAAACTCTTCTAAACTTAGTTTATATTCTGGATTTCTATAAAAACTATTAATAATATACTGCAATAATTCCAGGTTACCTGAATGAATAGCCCATACAAAGGCTTTAGAATCTCTCAGTATTTCTGCCATATCAGTTATATTGTGGTAATCTTTATATATCTGACAAACAGATTTCGCTGTAGCAAAGCTACAGTGATCGAGAGCAAAAGTTAAAGGATTTACATACTTTTCATTCTTACTTTGATTTATATAACTTTTGGTGAAAAGATCCGGCTCCTCAACTAATATAGCCTTAGCTATGCTGAGATTATTATCTTTTAGCGCTTCAAAAAGCTCTTTTTGTTTACTCATTTTATCTCCGTATTTGTAAAATGTGCAGGCACAATAGACATTGATGGCAAATTTTCTTTACGCATCAACATGACGTTTATTAGATAAAATATCGATTAGTTAGTGCAGAAATCTCCCAAATCGTGCATGGTATACCAATTGGCGGTGAGCTGGAGTATCTGGATGATGGTACGCTGGGGACGGCGCTTAAGGCTAGACGGGCGTTTTGAGGGAGCGCAAAAGTGTAAGGAGCAAAAGAGTAGGAGTGCAATGACGGAGTTTGTAGTATCTTACATAACTTAAATAAATTATTACATAAAATACTTTTGCGCTATTTTACTTTTGCGCTTTTCTTACTTCCCCAACACCAAAACTGCCCAATCGCCATAGTCATTCCTATCAACCAGCGAAAGCCCCTGTTTGGTATGAGCAGCCAGAACCCCATCAGCCTGGGTAACGAGCAACCCTGCAAGGATAAGATAACCACCTTCGGCGAGTGCAGAACTTGCCATTGGCGCAAACTCGATAAGCGGTGCGGCTAAAATATTCGATGTAATAAGATCATAAGGTATATTACCACCTACTATTTCAGATGTATAACCATCACTGTGCCAGGCAGCGATGCGCTCTGAAACACGATTTATTTCGGCATTGGTAATAGTGGTATCGACACAGACATGGTCGTTATCAACCGCCAAAATTTTACCTTCCGGCCAAATTTTTGCCATACCAATAGCCAAAATCCCTGAACCGCAGCCCATATCCAACATGTTTTTGAATTGATGTTTTTCTGCCAATTTTTGCATGGCAAGAAGGCATCCCTTGGTAGTCTCATGGCCACCTGTTCCGTGCATGGCAAGAAGGCATCCCTTGGTAGTCTCATGGCCACCTGTTCCGAACGCTCTTTGCGGGTCAATTTCAATACCAGAAAATCCTTGCGGAACCTCACCCCGGCGCCATGATGGATAAACAAAAAATTTACCAGCTTCTACCGGTTGGAAGTTCTTTTGCGATTCAGTAACCCAATCCACCTGCTCGACTTCAGTTATTGTATATTTAGGCAGGAGTATATCATTTGCAGCGGAAAGCATGGCCAAATAGTCCGACAGCTCTTCTTCATCCGGTAAAGTTTGTGTATAAATTTGTAATTTCCATACATCATCTGAACCATACTCAAAGCATGACATCGAATCAGCAAATTCCTCAAGGCCATCCATAAATGCATCTTTTGCAATAGCAGGAAGAATTACTTCAATCATGTATAATTGTTCGGTTGTAGTTTCTGACATTTGTTTCCTAATATTATGTGTGAGCGTAGCGAACTCCTTAGCAGGAAGAGATTTGTAACCCCTTCCTCATATTCATGTCTTTTTACCAGAAGGAAATGAAGCTGTGGACGGGGTTACAAACCCCGTCCAGCGATAGTAACTCCCCTAGCCGCTACTTCCCCAATCCTCTTTGCTAATCTGCCTACCCCTTGCGACAGCAAGTGAGCCACCAGCAACATCCTTAGTAATAGTGCTGCCAGCACCAACAAAAGCTTTATCCCCAATAGTAACAGGAGCTACAAGCGATGAGTTGGAACCGATAAAAGCCCCCTTGCCTATCTTAGTTTTGTGTTTATTTTTTCCATCGTAATTACAGGTAACTGTGCCAGCACCAATATTAGCCTGGGCACCAATTTCGCTGTCGCCAATATAAGTTAAGTGGCCAATTTTGGCACCTTCACCAATTTGCGACTTTTTTATCTCAACGAAATTGCCGATATGCGCACCTTGTTGTATTTCTGTGTCTGGTCTGATACGGGCAAATGGCCCAACAATTGCTTCCTTCTCAATTTTAGCCCCTTCAATATGTGAGAAAGATTTTATCTCAACATTATCAGCAAGTGTTACACCAGCGCCAAAATACACATTCGGGTGGATAACCACATCCCGTCCAAGTTTTGTATCATGGTGGAAGTAAACCGTTTCAGGGTCAATCAGTGTTACCCCTTGCATCATAGCGCTTTCGCGCAAACGCTGCTGAAAAATATACTCCACTTCACTTAGCTGCACCCGCGTATTAACTCCTAAAACTTCGTCTTCATCACCTTCAACATAAGCGCATCTTTTGCCCATACT
Organism: Rickettsiaceae bacterium; assembly: GCA_021323415.1. GTDB lineage: Bacteria > Pseudomonadota > Alphaproteobacteria > Rickettsiales > UBA6187 > JAJONM01. The sequence goes on along the minus strand of JAJONM010000124.1, from coordinate 1,601 downwards.
GTTTGCAATTTCGATAATATCAGTCAGATAGTATTCGCCTTTGGCATTTTTATTGTCAACCTTATCTACCAACTTAGATAACAGCTCGGCATCCGCAGCAATTACTCCGGAATTACAAAGACTTACCTCACGTTCCTCATCAGAGGCATCTTTATACTCAACAATTCTTCCTAAGTCGCCATCATCATTTACAACCAAACGGCCATATTCTGCTGTATCATACGGGTTAAATCCTAGCACCACTACATCCGCCTCATTTAACTTTTCTAGCATATTAACAATAGTAGCTTCTTTTATTAAAGGAGTATCAGCATAAAGTATCAATGCTTTACCGTTAAAGCCCTTTAATTTTGCAAGTGCCGGTTTCACTGCATCAGCAGTGCCTAGCTGCTCCACCTGGATAGCAATCTCGGAATTGTTAGATATAACACCCTGAACTTGCTGCATATTTTTACTTACAACAGTAATAATCTTCTTTGGTTTTAGTTGCGATGCAGTGTCTATCACATGCGACACCATAGGCTTGCCACAAACCTTGTGTAACACTTTCGGCAAAGACGACTTCATCCGTGTGCCATTACCTGCGGCGAGGATTATAACTGCTATTTCTTGCTTGCTCACTTGTTTTCCTTTTGTTGCTAATATTAAATCTTGGCGTCATCCCCGACGTTAGATGAGTCAGAAATCTTTGATTTCTGTAACGAATCTTACAAGCGGTGATCTTCTCGCATAATTACATCGAGATCCCCGCTCGTAAGATTCGTAAACGCCGATTAAGAAATCGGCTACTCGGCCAACGTCGGGAATGACACCAATTATTCCAATTAACTTATAACAACGAATGCAAATAGTGCAAAGGAATAGTTTTCTTCTATAGAAAATGCATCGATCTTTTATATACAAAAAGATACTCAGAATAAAGAGTATGAAGCAATTTAATTAACAAGGGTAAAATTATGAGCAAAGACAACGGGCATTTAGATCCAAAAATAAATGTTTATTCATTACTGAATATTCCAGAGAGAGAATTATTTGATGCACATTTTTTAGAAATGGTTGAAGATTTTGCATCAACTGATTCCGATTTTCTTTGTTTGGCATTATCAAAACCTTGCCCAGCAGAATTAGAAGCATTATTTTATTCTTTACATAAAAAAATAATGCAATTTTGTAAGGATGATAGCATTCCTCAGGAAGAAATTGAGGCGGTTGAAGAAGCTAGCAGAGAAAATGCGTGGACGCAACGTGCTATAACCCGTAATCAGGCATTGCAATTTTTAGAAGCTAGAACTTAGCATCTAGCCGCTGAAAAAGCACAAAATGTATGGCCGCGTGACTTATAATAAATATACGATTTTTGTAGTTACTCCACACATTCCTTGCACTAATCCCCTGCCACTGCTATTAACAAATCAAATAAATAACAGAGGCAAGCCGTGGATCATTTTTCTTACAAAAACGGACATTTACATGCAGAAGATGTAAAAATAAGCGATATTGCAAAACAAGTCGGCACGCCATTTTATTGCTATTCCACCGCTACACTCACGCGTCATTACAATGTTTTTGCAGATAGCTTTAAAAGTGTAAATGCAACTATC